>JAUVKM010000108.1 GCA_030596265.1 Candidatus Cloacimonadota bacterium | reverse complement strand
TCAACTATTCCAGTGAATATCCCTAATGTTTTATCAATATTGCTAAAAATATTCTGGGTATCCGGGTGTCCGGTACCAACTTTATAAACGTTTATACTTTTATATGATTTTGCAATTAGTTTTGCTGTTGAAAAACATCCTATTAAATAGGATAAAACTAACAAGCTGTAAAAGACTACTATTGATAACATATTCTCTCCAATTTAATAATTTCTTGCCCCGAAGATCGCAGTACCGATACGAATAATATTCGCACCTTCTTCAATAGCTATCTCAAAGTCATTTGTCATTCCCATTGAAAGGAATTTCATTTCTACATTTGGAATTTTAGCGGCTACAATTTTATTAAATAATTCTCTTAATGTAATAAAAGAACTTCGTATTATTTTTTCATCATGTGTAAACATACTTATAGTCATTAATCCTTTGATCTTAATATTCTCCATTTGACTTATGGATCTAATAAGTGGTAAAGTTTCATCCGGAGTTATGCCAAATTTATTTTCCTCACCAGAAGTATTTACTTCGATCAATACATCTTGTGTAAATGAATGTTGTTTTAGGTAATTGTTTAATTTATTTGCTGTAGAGTATTTATCAATCGAGTGGATGAGAGTTGGTTTTAGCTTCATTAATTTGTTAATTTTGTTGGATTGCAAATGACCGATAAAATGAAATTCTTTAAATTTTCCCACTAGGTTTGGTATTTTATCTTCTGCTTCTTGAACTTTATTTTCACCAATAAATTCAATATTATTGGAAAGAGCTTCTTTAATAATTTCTATCGATCGTGTTTTAGTTACTGCCAGTAGTTTAATGTCTTTGGGATCACGGTTTGCCTTTATCGCAGCATTATGTATTCTTTCTCTAATTATTTCTATGTTTTCATATAACGACATTTTATTCCCACTTATATTAATTAATAATAAAAGGAAATTAATTAGATTTATATGTCAAGCAAGAAAAAAACAGCCGTCTTGATAGTTACAGAACGGCTGTGGTATTCAATATTGATAATTACTTAAGCAAGATCATTTTCTTTGTGCTGGTATAACGACCACCTGCTTTAAGTTTATACAGGTAAATACCTGAAGACACAGGTTTATTATTTTGGTCTGTTCCATTCCATACAACTGAATATGTTCTTTTACCTGTTCCTTCGATACGATGCTGTATGCCACTCAGGATGGCAGATAAAGTTTTAACTTTTTGTCCTTTTAAATTATAAATTTCAATTTGTGTATTTTCGTATAAATTCGTGGTTTCAAAACTGATCGTTGTTGTCGGATTAAATGGATTTGGGTAGTTATACATCTTCACATTGGAAGCCGGAACAACCTCATTCCCAACATGAGTATAGACTGAATCGGAAAGTGTAATGTCATCTATCATTAACCCAAATCCGTCGGGGTCATCATCGTTGGAATGCAATCCGATCCGAAGCTGAATAGTTTCATCAGCTAATAAAGAGAGATTATTATAACCACTCCAATTATCGGAAAAATATGACCAATTACTAACAGAGCCGGTAAATACTATATTTTCAAGTTCAGGATCTCCCAGTGGATTAGAAATAGAATTCCAATTTGACCAGATTACAATAGGTGGGTCAGGTGGATAATAATATACTGCTGCAATATATCTTACTTCAACCGAAAAATAATCGCAATCAGGAAAAGAATTTTCATCCAGTTCAGTTTTTATTTTCATATCAAAATAGATATTACTTTCGGCAGGCATGATAATATCTCCACTTGAAATATAATTATGCATATTTGGATTGTAAAGCGAAGTCTCAATATCGAAACAGCCAAGTGCATAAAGTGGGGAAGGAGCATTCGGATCTTCCAGAACATGCCACAAATTTCCACCTTTTTCAGTATTGGAAAAACTTATGAATCCGGTTTCATCTTCAGCATCATTAGTAAAAACTCCAGCAATATCAATGTTATCTATAAATAATCCGGTTAACTCAGGATTGGAGCCGGTAGATGTATTTGGATCGGAGGCAAAAGCAAAACTAACAATTACATCATTGCCGAGATATGATGCAGGAATTGAAATGGAAGTTGATGTCCACTCTGTTGAACCACCCCAACCCGGAATGCCGGGAATTCCATCGGGATCTTCATTATGTTCAAAACCAAAACTATATAAACTTGTACTATTATAAGCGGGAGTACAATCAATTAGAATTTCTGCATCAACATAATCTTGATCTGCATTTCTAATGCGAACATTAAAGCCATCCCATCCATCAAATTCACCATTACTACCCAATTCTTCAATTGCTCTGTATTGATCAAAAATTATAGTTAAATTTCCTGAAGAAGGTAAAGTAATTACAGGTGTGTCCAATACTTGATACCAGCTATCATCATATCCACCATCAGGATAAATATTTTCATCTGCCATTCGCCATGATTTACCGGTTCCGCCAAAAGCATTGAATGTGCTGGTGCTCCAAAAAGAACCCGGATCAGTATTATCTGAGGTCGTCCAAGAATCAATTCCATCCTCAAAATCTTCGAGGTAGATAACATTCTCTCTACTTCTTGTGCTCTGAGGATTTTCAATCGGCTCTGCTTGAACAATTGTAATATTTTCTGCAAATAGCAATAAGCCTGCGGAAAGCAGGCTTATTATCAATAATAATTTCTTCAATTTAGTATCCACTTCCATAATGGAAATATTATGCATAAATTATTCCAGTTCAGAGATATATTGTACGAGGTCTATAACTCTGTTGGCATAGCCGGCTTCATTATCATACCAGCTTAGTACTTTAATAAAGTTGCCATTAACCATAGTTACTTCTGCATCAAAAATAGAAGAAGCAGGATTTCCAACAATATCTGTAGAAACGATAGGACCTTCAACATATTCCAAAATTTCTTTCATTCTATTTTCTGATGCTTCTTTCATTAATTTATTTATCTCTTCTTTATTTGTTTTTCTATCCACAATTATGCTAACATCAACAAGTGATCCTGTTGGAGTTGGAACCCTTACAGCCATTCCATCAATTTTGCCTTTGAGTTCTGGAATTACTTTTGCAGTTGCAGTTGCAGCTCCCGTAGTTGTGGGAATAATATTTAAGGCTGCTGCACGAGCTCTTCTCAGATCGCTATGTGGGAAATCTAAAAGTCTTTGATCCATTGTATAAGAATGAATGGTGGTCATTAATGCAGATTCAACTGTGAAGTGATTTGTGAGAACTTTCATAACAGGAGCAAGACAGTTGGTCGTGCAAGATGCATTTGAAATGATTTTATGCTCAGGTTTAAGAGTTTCATCATTAACACCCAGAACTATTGTAGCATCTACATCACCTTTTGCAGGAGCAGAAATAATTACCTTTTTAGCTCCGGCTGTAAGATGTTTTGATGCACCTTCTTTGGAACGAAAAATACCTGTAGATTCAACAACAACACTAATATCCAGTTCTTTCCAGGGAAGATTCTCAGGATCTCTTTCACTGAATACCTTGATTTCAACTCCATCAACAACAATCGCACCTTCTTTAGCTTCTATTTTATTTTTCAAAATTCCATGTACAGAATCATGTTTAAGTAAATAAACCAATGACTTCATATCCATAAGATCATTAATAGCAACTATTTTGTATTCCTTATTATTAAGAAATCCTCTGAATACAAGTCTTCCAATTCTTCCAAAACCGTTAATTGCAATATTTTTCATCTTTACTCCTTTATAGTAAGATTGATTTTCCGGCACTACCGGTAATTTGAACTAATTCTTCAACTGCATTCTGCATGGCTTTTTCACTGTGAATGAGCCATTTACGAGGATCAAAACGGCTCTTATCAATTGTATAATCAGCTTCACCAATATTGGTTGGTTTCACAATTGCATCTATTTCTTTTTCCCAATAGGCTTGTGTCGCAATTGCAAATTCCATCTGATAACGAGTATCCTTATTTATCTTTACAACACCATTTTTAATTGCATCAATTTGCTGTTTAGCAGTTAATCCGGAAGCTCCATGAAGCACGATACCGGTCTCTACGTTATTAGCGATCAACAGATCATCGATCTCTTTGATAAGGTCGAGTTTAAGTGTGATTTGAGCACCTTTTGTGACACCGTGATTTGTGCCGACAGAAGCTGCAAAAAGGTCAACACCGGTTTTTTTGACATATTCCAAAGCTTCTGAAGGCAGAGTATATAACTCTGTATCGGAAACTATTTCGTCTTCAGCTCCTTTGATGTAGCCAATTTCACCTTCGACCAATACCCCGTGTTTGTGAGCAATTGTTACAACTTCTTTAGAAATGCGAATATTTTCTTCAAAATCTTCTTTGGAAGCATCGATCATCACTGAAGAAACCAAGTCGTTTTCGATACAGTAAACAACAAAATCAAAGTAATTTGGAGTAGCATGATCAATATGTAATCCAACACCGGAATTCTTATATTGAGACGAGATGATCTTGATCATTGATGAGATCATTTGAGCGCCTGTCTCAATATTTTTTGTATCACCAGCAGCATATTTTACAGCTCCGGAGCTCATTTGAAGCAGTCCATCTGATTTTTGAGCTTCGTACCCTTGAATTACACCACGAATAGCACTATCAAAAACTACATTGGATGCAACAATACCAAATCTGTCTTTCTTTGCTTTTAGAAAAACATCTTTTAGCTGATTTCCTCTGTAAAACATACTACCTCCTCATTTGTTATTGTCTACTTATCCTCAAATTCAATTGATTCGATCATATCTTCTTTATTTTTCAATGATGAAAGCATGTATTGAGCTGATTCGCTTAGATCACCGTCAGGATACAAAGCAAGGAACTTCTCAAATATTTCGATAGCTTTTTCTGTATCTTTGAGTTCTTCAGCAAAAAGGAATCCTTTCATAAACATTGCTTTATAATCATCTTTATCATTCTTGTGATATTTCATCACTTCGTCATAATAGAAAATTGCATCGTTAAATCTTCTTCTTTTCTGAGCTGCTTCAGCTTTATCAAAATATTCCTCAGCAGAAAGTTTTACAACCATTTTATCAGGATATTTATTTAAAGCATATTTAGTTTCAAGTTCCTTTTTCACGCTCTCAAATTTTTCTTTTGAAAGTGTCTTTAATAAAGAATTTTTTACTTTATCCTTTACTTCTTCAAAAGGCGTTGCAGTAGCTATCACGTCTTCAAGAATCCTGAAGAAGACATATTTTTCTTTTGAATTTTGGAAAATTTTACTGAGTTTTCCGGGATTTGTTGTCCAAACCATGTCACAATAAACTTCATCTTTTCCCATTCCCGGAATGATACCGTTATTATAGATATGATCTAAAACACCATTGTTAGAAGTATAAACTGAATTTTCCTGTATAAGAGTATTGATCTCTTCATCTTTTTGTTTTTTGATCAATTTCTTAACTGTCTTTCGCATTTTAGTTGCAATCTTTTTTGTATCGAAACCAAAAGTTTGGATCTTTCGGTATGCTAAAGTACTGAATTGATCTATGCTATCATTATAATATTTTTCTACTGCCTCGTCACTTGTGTCGATAGCTTCAACTACGAGTGTATTGTAAATCGTTCGTAGAGCCATGTTTCGCTTGATCTGATTGATTGTTGTAATTAGAATAGGATTCTTATCCAAACCATTTGCTAAAGCATCTACATAAAAAACATCAGATTTAGCAAGTTCATCGATATAGTGTTTCAAACCAGCTTCTGAATGTAATGACATCTGGGTTCGTTTTGGAAGGATGCCTATATAAGCTATAATATCTCCAACAGTTCTATTGATTTTTGAATTTGAAGACGAGATAATATTTTCGTTAATAATTACTTCATTGCTGTCCGGTGCTGCTATGTTGATCTTTGCTAAAAGGTCATAACTTATTTTCACATTGAATTTACCAAAAAGTTTTTCCTTTTTTGTTTCAATGAATTCGTTTTCTTTCTCCGGCATCAATCTTGATTCTATCAGCTTTTCGGCTTCTTCAAAAGTTCGTTCTTTAAATTGATCATGGTTTTCTGTAAAATATGCTTTCTTTTCTTCGATCGTAAAAGAGACACCGTTTTTTAGTAATTCTTTTTTATATTCGGAAAAATAAGCAGATTTGATCTGATCAGCTATCCTTTCGGTGAATTCTTTCTGCTCCATTACCTTATGAGTTAGAGCTTCTAAATAGAATACTTCTTCAATGCAAATCATGTCGAGAAGTTCTATTTTACCTTCGATTGTAGTAAATTTAGATTTATACATTGGTGGTATCTGGGAAAGACGTTCATTAATATCTCCCATTGTGATTGTCCCGCCTTTGTAAACGGCTACAACCGTAGAATCTGCGATTTCTGTTGCGGCAAATAAAGATATAAAGGTAAATATTGCGACTAAAGTGATAATTGTTTTTTTACTAATACTTTTGTGATTCATAATTAAATTCCTCTCCACTATTCATTTTAGAGCATCACAAAAAAAAATTGACTATTTAAAGTCAAGTAAATAAATGGATGAGTTTTATAAAGTAGTTATGTGTATAGAAGGTTATTGTATGGGGATATTTTCACGTGATTTAATCGTTCAGAATTATTATGCACTAGATAAGAAAAGTTGTCTTGGGGAGATGGTTGAATTTTTATATAAGAATAAGGTAATTATTTCTGCAGATGACTTTTTTAAAGCAATAATGGAACGTGAAAATTTAATGACTACAGGTATCGGGAAAAATGTGGCCATACCGCATGCACGTTCAAATCTGGTTAAAGAAATACATATTGCCGTTTATGTACTTGACAATGAACTTGAGTTCAACTCGGTTGACGGCGAAGATGTAAAAGTGATATTTATGATAGCCGTTCCCGAGAATAAAAAGGACGAATATATGAAAGTTCTGAGTGGAATTTCAAACTTCCTCAGAATTGATGAAAATCGGGAAAAGCTTTTTAATGCAAAAACAAAAAATGATATCTTTAAAATTCTTGAGGGGATTAAAATATGAAAAAAAATCTGATTTTGA
>JAUVKM010000047.1 GCA_030596265.1 Candidatus Cloacimonadota bacterium | reverse complement strand
GATGATGAGATAATTCCTATTCGTACAGTTTTTATAGATACAGGTTGGGGAACTTATGATCATAATATGCCATGTGACCTTTATTATGGATGTTTGGATAATGACTGGGATGGAAATGGAAATGGTGTTTACGGTGAAGTTGCAGATAATGTTGACTTGATCCCCGAAGTTTCTGTCGGCAGGTTTTCTGCAGAAACTCAAGAAGAATTTGAGAATGTTTTTAATAAAACATCTTTCTATGTAGATAACCAAACAGTTAGTGATGATATAGTTTGCTTGATTGGAGAAAACTTAAACAATAACCCCTTAACCTGGGGTGGAGATTACAAAGATGAGGTTGCTGATCTGGTTCCAAGTTTAGATGTTGACTATCATGTAAACAGGCTTTATCAGCGTGAAGGAACATATAGTCCAGAAACAGTTCGTGATGCAATAAATGGTGGTCTTTCCGTGATCAATCATATGGGACACTCAAATGAGAATATGGTGTTTGGTCAGACTACAAGCTCTGTAAATACTTACACAAATACGAATTATGGTTTTGCCTATACTCAAGGATGTTATCCTGCTGCTTTTGATGAATTAACAAGCTCATCAAATGAGAGTATTGGAGAAAATCTGGTGAAATCTGAGCACGGGTTATATGCCTTTATTGGGAATACAAGATATGGTTGGTACAGTCCTGGGAATACGGATGGTCCTTCCCAGTATTATGATATAGCTTTCTTTGAAGCTATGTTCAATGATGATCAGCGTCAATTGGGAAAATCATTATCACAATCTCGAGCAGAACTTGTGAATATGGCTTTGGGTAGCGGTGTGATGCGCTGGGTACATTATGAAATTGTTATATTTGGAGACCCTTCTGTGGAAGTAAAATATGCAAACGGTTCATTTCCGTTTATCCAGCCTGTAGGAGTTTTCTATGATGACTCTTTATATGGTGATAATGATAACACTCCGAACCCGGGAGAACAGATAGAAGTGTTTGTAGAATTAGAAAACTTGCCGGGTTGGGCTGATGCAGAAAACGTTACAGCTACAATAGAGTTTGAAGATAATACAATTGAAATTATCAATGGAACTGTCGACTTTGGAGATATTCCTGCGGGAACCTCAGTAACGGGTCCTTCATTTATTATTCAAGTTCCACAGGATTGCAATTATGATACATACATTTATACATTACATATTTCTGCTCCGGTAAGTGGTGTTGGAGTATTTGAAAAAGATTTCTCAATGGAATTTGAAGTTTCTCTATTCCAACAGAACTGGCCTTGGTCAACGAGTAATCAGGTTTTTTCAAATCCAATAATTTCTGATTTTGATGAAGATGGTGTGAAAGATATTCTTATAATTGATGCGGAATCTAATATTAATCTACTCCAACCGGATGCGCAGATGGTAAGCGGATTTCCATGGACTGGAGAAGCTAATATCTGGAAAAGCACAGCTTATGGAGATATAAATAATGATGAGATAAATGAGATCGTGATAACTGATAAAGATGGGAATATTTATGCTTTGGATAACTCAGGCTCACAAATATTTAACAGTTCTGTAGAAGCTCAGAATTTGCTAACTCCTATGATAACAGATGTGAATGGAGATGGTCAGATGGATATCGTTACATTTGATCTCGATCATAAATTATCTGTGTTTGACAATAATGGAGATATGCTTCCCAATTTTCCAGTAGAACTTCCTATGACGCTTTTCTGTGATATGGCTTCTGCAGACCTCAATGGAGACGGGAGAAGCGAAATTTTAATATCTACGCTGGATGGGAATTTATATGTCTTTGGATACAATGGTGAAAATATCGATGGATTCCCTTTAGAACTTTCTGCCTTTTCAGCTACAGCTCCAATTGTGCTTGATAATAAAAAGATCGTTATCGGTACAGTTGACGATAAATTGCATATCATCAGTCCAACGGGTGAAGTTCTTATTACGCTATCATTGAATTCAAAAGTTGCTTGTTCTGCCATTGCTGCAGATTTTGATAACGATGACCAATTGGATATCGCCTTTACCACAGATGATGGAGAATTTTATATTATTCATCAGAATGGTGATATTTTACCAGGTTGGCCGGTTGATATTTCAAGGTCGATCTCAAATCCACCACTAGCCGTTGATCTTGATAATGATGATAATTTAGAGCTTGTTTGTTTTACTGTTGCCAATGATTTCTACGCTTTCCATAATGATGGAACTGAAGTTGAGTTCGCTCCTATTACAGTTGATATAGGTGCCTATGGACCAGCAAGTGTGGAAGACATTGATGGTGATGGTGATTTCGATTTTATTTCTGGCACTATTGCCGGTGCACTTATTATCGATTGTAAATTAGATAAAGGAACTAAAATACCATGGTCAACGTATCGTGGAAATTACAGAAGAACCGGTTATTATGGAGATAATAAAGTAGTAACTGATGCTGAAGATTTAACTGTAATTCCGGCAAATCCTATTCTTAATCAGAATTATCCAAATCCATTCAATCCTGTAACCAATATTTCGTTCAGTCTTCCGCAGGATAGTAAAGTGGATCTGAATGTTTATAATATTCGTGGGCAGAAGGTTCGTAAATTAGCAAATGCAGAGTTCAGAACAAAAGGTATGCAAAACATACAATGGAATGGTACTGATAATAATGGGAAAAAGGTTGGCTCAGGAATTTATTTCTACAAATTGGAAGTTGATAATTCCACAGTAGATGTAAAGAAATGTATTCTGCTTAAATAAATTTTATTCAAGAAAATAATGTTGCTGTCTCTCTGAGAAACTCTCACAAAGGCATTATTGCGAAGAGTCTACAGCACTCCAGATTCTGCCACGGCGGATAAATCTTCGAGGGAAAAGCAATCAGAATTCCTCCAGCCTTCGTTCAAAGAACTTCGGCTTGGCGGGCAGAAAGACGGAGTGCTTTTATATTGTCATCCTGTCCGTTCTTCGTAGTCCCGATAATCGGGACGAAGGATGAGAGTATTCGGCAGCTGCAGGATGTATCGAAGGATAATATTAACTAATTATTGTGATTTACACTTCGATATCTCACGAAGCCTGTTCTGAGCTTGACGAAGAGTTCGTACTCCAGCCTTTACCTAGTTTCGGCTTGGCAGGCAGTGTGACAAGTAAGATTAGACTATCTATTTTAATTTGACAAATATACTTATAATTCCAAATCTCAATTTTATGAATATTGATAAATTATTAGAATTCCTGCAAGAAAAGAAAAATATAAATTTCTTCAAAGAGCTTCAAGAATTAAATGAAATTTCTATTAATGATATTCAGAGCTTAACCTCTGATAATCCTGATAAACCAATTAAAGAGATGCTTAGTCAGATCAAATTACAGAAACAGAATTTAAACAAGTTACCAATTTCAAATGAACTTCTTTTTACAGAGCAAGGAGCGCAGCAGGCAAGTTCATTGGAACTTGCAAAGTATCATGCAACAAAGTTTAAAGCATTTAATAAAGTAGCAGATCTTTGTTGTGGAATTGGAGTTGATCTAATAAACATTGCCAAAGGGAAAGAGCAGGTTTATGCAATTGATCTGGATGCTGATATACTTAAAATTGCAAAATATAATTGTAAAAGTCAAAACTTGAATAATATCAAATTTATATCAGGCAAAGCAGAAGAATTTAATCAACAGGTTGATGCAATATTTATTGATCCTGATAGACGACCTGGTAGAAATCGTAGAATTGCTCCTGAAGAATATTCACCACCATTTTCTAAAATTATGGAATTGAGAAGTATCTGTACGAATATTGCAATTAAATTATCTCCTGCACTTGATTATAAAAAATTAAATTTACCTATCGATTCTACACTCGAATTTGTTTCGGAAAATGCAACTTTGAAAGAGATACTGCTTTGTATGGGAGATCTTGCTACCGAGAATTGTGAAAGGAAAGCAGTACTATTACCAACCAATCTTACTTTGCAAAATTCTAATGCAAAAACAAAAATCACCGAAATACAGAAATATCTTTTTGAACCTGATCCTGCAATTATCAGAGCCGGACTTGTTCAGAAAATGGGAAATAAGATTGGATATAACCTTATAGATTCAAAACTTGCATTACTAACCGGTTCACACATTTTACAAAGTGACTTTGGAAAAGTATTTGAAGTTGAAGAAATAATGAAATTCGACCTAAAAAAAGTCCGTAAATATGTTCGTGAAAACAAAATTGGAGAGTTGATCATCAAAACACGTGGCTTTCCTGAATCGGTAGAAAAATTCAGAAAAAAGATAAAACTTAAAGGTAAGAATTCAGTTGTAATGTTCATTCTGAGAAAAGGAGATGATCACATTATAGTTTTTGCACAAGTTGTTGCATTATGAATACTAAACAACCCCCAACTACACAATTATACTCCACCGCTCAAGTCGTCTTTGTAAACTTTTTTACGACTCGAAACCTATAACTTACCTTTCATTTTTCATCTGTGTTTATCAGTGTTCATCTGTGGTAAAATTTTGTATGAGATAGGCTCACAGATTACTAAATAAAAATCACTTGCTTATTTTAGAAGTAATTAGAAATTGTAAATAAAACAAAAAAGGAAGAAAAATATGAAGGGAACTGTAAAATGGTTTGATGAAGGAAAGGGTTATGGTTTTGTCATTACAGCGGAGGGAAAAGAATTTTTCGTTCACTGGAAATCAATAGTAACAGTATCAGAATTGGGTAGAAAAACACTCATCCCGGATGAAGAAGTAGAATTTGATACAATTGAAACCGATAGAGGAATTCAAGCGATTAATATTATCAGATTGAATCCGTGATCTGTTAAATATAATTTATTGCGGCGCTAAAGCGTCGCTATTTTTTTATGAACAACTTTTTACCGACATCTCAAAAAGATCTTAAAGATAGAGGTTGGGAACAACTCGATATCATCATTATTACCGGTGATGCTTATGTTGATCATCCCAGCTTTGGACCCATTATTATTGCCCGATCTCTGGAAGCAGAAGGTTACAAAGTAGGAATAATTTCCCAACCTGACTGGCAAAGTGATGCTGATTTCAAAAAACTTGGACGTCCCAGATTATTCTTTGGAGTATCTTCGGGGAATATGGATTCAATGATAAACCACTACACAGCACTCCGCAAAATACGTTCTGAAGATGCATATTCGCCAGGTGGAAAAAGTGGTTTACGTCCGAACAGAGCTGCAGTTGTCTATACTCAGAAAGTAAGATCGATCTACAAAGATACACCTGTGATCTTAGGTGGAGTTGAAGCCAGCATGCGTCGGTTGCCTCATTACGATTACTGGAGTGATAAACTACGTAATTCTATAATCTTCGATTCCAGAGCAGATATACTTGTTTATGGAATGGGAGAGAGGACGATTAATACAATTGCTGGAAAGTTGAACAACAATGAAGATATAAAAGAAATGAAAAATATTCCAGGAACTGTGGTAATGGGAAAAGAGGTTGAAGGTGCAGTTGTCTTGCCGGAATTTTCCAATGATCTTTCTAAAGATAATTTCTTAAAAATGCATAAATTGTTCTGGAATGATTTTAGGGATAAAATTCTCATTCAGAAATTTGGTAAAAGTTTTCTCATTCACAACCCACCCGCTAAATCATTATCTACCAAAGAGCTTGATAAAATATACGATCTTAACTTCACACGCCAACCTCATCCAGATTACAGGGGAAAGAAAATTCCAGCTTTTACCCAGATAAAGGATTCAGTAACTGCACATCGTGGTTGTTTTGGTGGCTGTCATTTTTGTGCGATTGGTGAGCATCAGGGTAAAACTATCAGATCACGCAGTATTGGATCGATAATAAAAGAGATAAAGACCATTGCAGCAGATAACAATTTCAAGGGTACGATCAGTGATATTGGTGGTCCATCGGCTAATATGTATGGAATGAGCTGTAAACTTGGGATAAGTGAAACCTGTAAAATAACTTCTTGTCTATTTCCCGAGATTTGTCCTCATTTGGATACTTCTCATCAACATCAGAAAAAACTATTAAATGAAGTTAGAAAACTTAGACAGGTCAAACATTCTTTTATCTCTTCCGGTATCAGGTTTGATCTGGCACTAAGAGATATTGATTACATAAAAATAGTTGCAAAATATCATACTAGCGGACTTCTTAAACTTGCACCGGAACACATCAGCCCCGAAGTTCTGCATTATATGAATAAACCTTCTATAAAGCTTTATGAGCGATTCCATGATATTTATAGCGATTATTGCAACGATATAGGTAAAAGACAGTTTATTGTTCCATACATTATTGTAGGACATCCGGGTTCGAGCTTGAAAGAGACTATCCAATTAGCGACTTACCTGAAGAAGCAAGGGATTAAATTGAAACAGATCCAGCAATTTACACCGACTCCAATGACGCAAAGTACAATGATGTATTATACCGGACTCGACCTTGATGGGAAGAAGATCAATACTCCAAAAGGCAGGGAGATAAGATTACAGAAAGCGCTTGTTCAATGGTTTGTACCACAAAACAAAAAGCTGATAATTGAAGCTTTGAAGAATGCCGGCAGAAAAGACTTGATAGATTTTTTTCTGGATAATGAACAGAGAGTAACAACTAATAAACGTAAGAGAAAGAGATAAAGTAATGCACAAATACCTTGCGAAGGTTTTAGGGCTTCTTGCTTTAATTGACCTTCGCAATGGTTAGGGAATAAATAAAAGAATTATGAATAAAAAATACTTGCGAAGGATAGGAACTTGTGCTTCATGTCCTTCGTAATATTTGATTAATTAATGATGAAAGTTCGTATACACTACCAAATCGGGTGCGTACGTGACAAAATTGACGGGGACACACACATTATGCACAAAGATCTTATAGGGAATATGTTATATGACCAGAGAAAATAGTTTGGCGCAAAGAGTTAATATTGGTAAAATACCAAGATATATTTATCATTATACTTCTTTAATGAATAAGAAAACCAATAAACAAAATGATGAAGAATTTATACAATCTCATATTTGGGAAAACCTAAAGGAGAATTCTTTGTATTTCAGCAGACCCAAAGATTTTAATGACCCTTTTGATAGCGTTGCTAATTTTTCGCAAAATAGTATTAAAAATATATTTTCAGATATTGATACTAAAGGGGTTTTTGATAAAGTTGATAATCCCAAAAAAATATCACTGGAATTTTGTAATATTCTAAAAACGATACAAGGTATCTGTTGTTTCTCTGCTACTTATAATAACCATCTTCTTTGGTCACATTATGCATCTTCCCATACTGGTATATGTTTAAAATTTGATATTCTACAAGATATTAATTTCTTTAAAGATGATTTAAAGTTTGTAAATTACAGATCAATAATGCCTTCAATCGATATCGATAAAAGTGACGAAGATTTTGATTTTGAAGAAATGATTTTTACAAAATCTCTTAATTGGTCATATGAACAAGAAATTAGATTATTGAAAAATGTGACGGGTCTATTGAAATTTAATAAATCATCATTAGTTGAAATTATTTTCGGTTGCAATCGAAATGAACATTATTGCAATAATTTTATATTTACGCTAAACCAAAATGGTTATGAAAATACAAATTTCGTCCTTGCAGGACAATCTCCGACTAACTATAATTTAGAATTTAAACAAATGGATCAGAAAGAAATAGAAAATAGAAAAAGTGAATATATAAATGAAATTGGTGCATCTCTCTTACTGTAAAACCTAACTATTTTGTCAATTAGTTTTTTAATTACATATACTAATTACTATTTGTGCAAGTGCAATTAATCCAGTTATAATTATGGAAGTGATTGCAATAGTTTTAGCCGTTTTAGAACTTTGACGAGCTTCTTGTAGTTCAATATAATCCAAGTAATCCATATAAGCTTTTCCGGTTAATATTGAACATTGTGTATCTATATGCTTTGGAAAACCAGTAAAGTTACCCCTTAAGTTTTTTTGTTTAACATCTATTGATTCTACATGAAAGAAATTTTCATAAAACCAATTCCTGAAATTATCCCTAAACATCATAGACTTTTTATCTACATCTAATTTCCTTTTTAAATCATCAAACGCAATTCCATTATCAAGATTTTTTGTCCCGATTTCAAGTGCTTTAATATAAATATTATCCACTAATCTCTCCTTTCTCATCTACAAACTCAAATCCGAAAGCTTCCATGTAGATCTTTAATGCTTTGATCAATCCTCTTCGATAGAATACTGTATTAATATCTAGTGAATTGGAATTATTTATCTCTCTGGTTATTTCAGTTATTTCATGCTGTAATATTTTAAAAGCTTTATCAACTCTGATATTCTCTGTTCTGATTTGAATTTCTTCATTTAGCAATGGTTGAAAAATGACTTCTCCGGTTTGATCTTCCTGGATTTTCGTGTGCATTCTTAATCCGGAAAGAAGATCATCCGGGATTCCATTAGGATAAGCAGAGCAAGAAGAATAATTTTCATGAAGGTTTTTGCATTCAAGGCATCCGTATTTCCAATCTTTTAAACTAATACCCTCAAAGGCATAAGCAATTTGACCTTTTTCAGTAATGTATTTATCAGCCATTTATTTTTTTATTTTTTCTTTTTAATTTAGCAAAAAATTTATCAATTATGAATAATAAAAACCATAATATTTGCACACCTATTACTATCAAAACACCAATTTGAATAGTGAATTTGAAAAAGAAACCAGTCAAAATGGATATGAATATTATAGTAAATGTAAAACTGCTTCCCATAATTAAATAATAACTGAAAGTTAAATCCTTATCTTTATTTGGAAAAGTTTGGAGTGCAAAAATAATATTAACAAACAATATTGGAATAGTTATTGAACTTGATAATAGGATAAGTTTAAGGAAATCAGCTTGTAAAAAAAAGTTTTTGTTATATATGTAAATAAATAAACTCCCTGGCAAGATACTTGTAGCTAACATAATGACAATCAAAATAATGGCTGAGCCACTTAACTTATTTAAATCAAATTTCACCATCTAAACCTCCAAAACTGTTTTCTTCACTGTCAAATCACTATTAAAATTATCTCTGATAAAATAAAGTTTATTCTTCCAACCGTCAATAGTTTTCTTATTTTCTGAAATGTAATTCTGTGTTTTTGTAGGAATTGTACGGATGAAAACAATCACCCAGTTGCAAGTGGTATTTATTTCTATCGATTAGAAACTGAAAGCAAAACCGTAACAAAGAAGATGTTGCTGTTGAAATAATTTTCGTTAGTCTCCCTTTGTAAGGGAGGATTAAAGAGGGTTACACGTATGCAAGTGGAACTTGCGAAAGCAATTGTGTTGATAAGTTCAACTTATCAACAAGAAAATGCGAAAAGGCTTTCGGACGATTAAGGGTAATCGTCCCTACAAAATGTGATCCCCGCTTTCGCGAGGATGACATAAAAAACAATAATTCGAAACGAGTTTTCTCTAAGCCCCTCTCTTGGTTTGAAGAGAGGGGTTTGGGGTGAGTTCAAAAAAAACTTGCCTATAATATCTGTAAATTAAAGTTAACACAAAAATAAATCACTGGAGGCTTTTAAAATGAGAGTTCACAACTTTAGTGCAGGTCCGGCAGTTTTACCGGAAGAGGTATTAAAAGAGATTCAGGAGAATTTAGTAGATTACAAAGGTAATGGTCTATCAGTTTTAGAAATGAGTCATCGTTCTAAACAGTACATGGAAATTATCGAAAGTGCAAGTGCCAGATTATTGAAGATCATGGGTTTAGGCGATGATTACAAAGCATTATTCCTTCTGGGTGGAGCAAGTTCCCAATTCTTTATGATCCCGCTCAATTTCTGTGCTGATGATAAAGTTGCTAACTATATTGATACAGGTACTTGGAGTACAAAAGCAATTAAGGAAGTTAAAATTTTAGGTAAGAAATTACACGTTGCTGCAACATCAGAAGACAAAGATTACACTTATATTCCTAAGGAATGGAAATTATCCGAAAACGCTGCTTATCTTCACATAACAACCAATAACACAATTCGTGGAACAGAATGGAAGATTGATCCTGAAGTTCCGGCAGGTGTTCCATTGATAGCAGATATGTCTTCCAACTTCTTAAGTAAACCAATGGATTTCAGTAAATATGATATGATCTATGGTGGAGCTCAGAAAAATATTGGACCCGCAGGTGCAACATTTGTAGTTATTAAAAAATCCATGATGGAAAAGATCAATCCAAATCTTCCTTCAATGATAAAT
>JAUVKM010000265.1 GCA_030596265.1 Candidatus Cloacimonadota bacterium | reverse complement strand
CCGTAAGCACCAATTACAACTATAAGTTCTTTATTCATATTTCCTCAATTCTAATTACCAATTAAAACAAAATTCTAATGTCGCTATTAATTGTCAAAAAAATCTTTTTGACAAAATGAACACGATAATAGAAAGGTAATAAAAAAAATCGGAGTTAGATTTGAAGAAAATTATTTTGTTTGCATTCATTTTGTTGATGTTGGGTTCTCTTTTTGCAGAAGATTATCTCGATATCAATTTTTTTATAGAACCACGTTTTGACCACAGCCAGATAAATATGGTTAATTTTCTGGTTAAGAACATCAGGAATGACTCGATACGGCAGGTGAATGCTTTTGCCGGTCGGCTATTGGAAGAACCGCAATCAGACAGCTTAACAGCGATATTTATTAATACGTTAGGCCCCGAAATAATTTCTCCAGTAGATTATTTTTTCTATGATAAAAGTATTAACCACAACCTGCTTATTTCCAATATTGAGAGTGATTCAATTCCAATTATTAAAAACAAAATAATTAAATGTGATTCATTTAGAGTTGGGATATTTTCAATTTATACTCCCGATTTTGTAGTTAAGAATAAAATTGCCGGTCATGCAAAACTGGATACTAAAGTTTTTGAAATTGCAAAAAAACAAGCAGAATATTTAGCAAAGAAAACTGATTATGTTATCATGTTTTCAAATGTAACTAAATATATTGATAATGATATTGTAAAAAATCTTGGAATTGATGCGGTTGTGAGTTTTGATTATCAGAAGAAAAGGAATGAACTTCTTTCTAACCGGATTACTAATTTCTACAGTATTCTAACCAAAAATGGTAATTATGGAAAATTACGTTTGAAATATCACAATGGAAAAATTCGGGGAATATGGAAAGAGATTGAATTTAAGGGTTTCAGTTCACCCTAATTATTAAATAGGAATTTTTTTTATGCAGAAAGCAATCGACGAGTTTGTAAGAACACTTATATCAAGGGGGCTTTCTGAGCATACAATAATTGCATATAAAAAGGATCTTTTACAACTTGCAGATTTCTTAATTAAATATTTTGAAGATGGAAGTGTAATAGTGAACCAGATCACCCGTTTATTTCTGCGTGATTTTCTGCGCCATTTAAGCGAGAATGACAGGAATAACCGTACACTTGCACGCAAAGCAACAACTATGAAGAATTTCTTCCAATTTTGTGAAAAGAATAAATATCTAACAAAAAATCCAGCTTCAAATCTGCATATACCAAAATTTGAGAAAAATTTACCAAAATGTTTTTCTGAAATCGAGATGGAAGAATTACTGAATGTTCCCGATTTATCCAGCAAATTCGGTATCCGTAACCGTGCGATATTGGAATTAATATATTCCAGCGGTTTAAGAATCAGCGAGATCGCAGATTGTAAAATAGGGCAGATCGATTTACAAGAGAAACTAATAAAGATAATAGGAAAAGGAAATAAAGAACGTATTGTACCGGTTGGCAGCAAAGCAAAGATAGCTATAAGGAATTATTCTAAAATACGCGTTCAGTTCAAATCCCGATTCAGTGACGATACCTTTTTCTTATCAAAAAGCGGGAGACCACTTTCTCCAAATGAGATCAGAGAAATATTATCTCGTTACCTGAATTTAGTAGCAAAGACCAAAGGTTATTCACCACACACAATACGTCACTCTTTTGCAACTCATCTCTTGGCTCGTGGGGCAGATTTAAGAGCTGTTCAGGAAATGTTGGGTCATACAAATTTATCTACGACGGAGATCTATACTCATCTTACTTTAAAGGATTTGAAAAAGGTATATGAACAGGCACATCCTAGAAGCGATAAAAAAGATTAAATTTTGAAAAATCTGAATATCCAATTCCAATTATTATTATTATTATTACTATTTGTTATTTTCATCAATACTTTACTTAACAAACACAATTAATTGTAAAAAAAAAGAAAGCCTTCATGACTATAAGGATCTTGAAGACTTTCATACCTTTACACGATTAAACCATTAAACTTCTAAACTACTTAACTATTTCAACCGATTCAATGATAACATTTTCTACCGGCCAATCCTGCATTCCTGTTTTAGGATTAACTTGAGTAGGAACAACTTTAATTGCATCAACAATATCCATTCCTTTTGTTACTTTTCCAAAAACGCAATAACCCCAACCACGTTTTTTATCAGTATGATCAAGGAAATTATTATCCTTCACATTGATAAAGAATTGGGAAGTTGCGGAATGCGGATTATTGGTTCTTGCCATAGCAATTGTTCCAATCTTATTTGATAACTCATTATCAGCTTCGTTTTGAATTTGCTCATAAGTATCCCTTTTTTGAGCTCCCTCAATTGTGAATCCACCACTCTGGATCATAAAATTATTAATTACTCTATGAAATATGGTTCCATTAAAGAATCCATCATTTGCATATTTCACAAAATTCTCAACAGTTATTGGAGCTTTTTCTGTATAAAGTTCCAATTCGATTGTTCCCTTATTTGTAATCATTCTCACATTTACTTTTTTACTTACTTCTAATTTGTTCATTGTGCACGCTCCAATTATTATTATTGCAATTACTACAAACAGTTTTTTAACCATTATATTATTTCTCCTTTTTCTTCCAACAAAATTTAACAATGCCGGATCAACTATAATTATATAACTCTATTTTCCCATTTGTCATTTTTAAATATGAATTATTATTTATCCAATCACCTGCATTTGCATAAATCCCATTTTCGTACTTTTCAATTTTAGGAATATGCGAATGTCCCAAAATAACAATGTCTGTTTCATTTAGCTTTTCTTTTGCAAATTGGATGAGACCGTGTTCACGTTTATTCAATGTCTCATCTATTGGTTCTTGTTTTCGGCTTGATCTGCTCATGCTTCTGCCAATATTTAAGGCAAGATCTGGATGCAGATTTTCGAATATCCACATGATGAATTTATTTCTTATCATTCTACGGAATATTTGATAACGCAGGTCGTTTGAAGTGTATCTGTCACCATGAGAAATAAAAGTTTTTACTCCGTCTATCGTCTCGCAGAAGTCATTTTTATAAACTTCAATTCTAAGTGTTCCTGTAAGAAAATCTTTGAACCAGAAATCATGATTACCGGCAATGAATACGATCCTTACACCACTTTCTCTTAATTGGTGGAGCTTAAGTAGTAAAGGGAAGTAACCTTTTATAATAAATTTTTTCCAGACGAACCAAAGATCAAATATATCCCCGTTTAAAATCAATAGATCAGCATCATCTTTAATGCTGTCCAAAAAATCAATTACTTTTTCTCTTCGTTTAGTGTCTTCTTCATTTTCAATAAATTTCAAATGAAAATC
>JAUVKM010000240.1 GCA_030596265.1 Candidatus Cloacimonadota bacterium | reverse complement strand
TCTCTGGCTGCAAAAAAACTACATATCAAAGTTGCTCATGTTGAAGCCGGATTGCGCTCATTTAACCGCAACATGCCGGAAGAAATTAACAGAATACTCACAGATAAGATCAGCGATATACTATTCTGCCCAACAGATACTGCAGTACAAAATCTACAGAACGAAGGGATTGGGAAAAACTCTCTAGCAAGGATTGTGAAATGCGGTGATGTAATGCAGGATGCTGCCATTTTCTATTCTGATCTAGCACATAAACCAGAACTGAATTTACCTGATAGATTTATATTAGCAACGATACACCGTGCAGAAAATACTGATGATCCCAAACGCTTAAATTCTATATTTAATGCACTCGCTGAAATCTCTAATGAAATTCTCATAATTCTTCCACTTCATCCACGCACTAAAATGAAAATTGAAAATTTAAAATTTAAAATTGAAAAATTGAAATTAATAGAGCCTGTCGGATACTTGGAAATGATTTATCTGCTACAAAACTGCTCATTAGTTATGACGGACAGTGGGGGATTGCAGAAGGAAGCATTCTTCTTTGAAAAACCATGTGTCACTCTTAGAGATGAGACCGAATGGGTGGAACTAATTGAAAACGGTTTTAATAAGATTGTTGGAACAGATGAGGATAAAATTATCTCCGGATATCAAAAAATGAGCCAAATTAAAAATGACTACAATATCAATTTATACGGAAATGGTGAAGCTTCAAAAAAAATTATTTATGAATTGTTGAAGTAGCTTAAAAGCCTTAAACAGTTAATCATACGATAACATAAAGTCCTGAAATATCAGGGCTTTTTTGCATCAAAGAAAAGAAAGTTATTGACAATTGGGCACATGGTGTACCACTTGACCCGAACAGTAGAACAGAAGGAGGTAAAATGAAGTTTGATGAAGGTACTCCAATCTATCTTCAAATTAAAAAAGAGATAGAGGATGCAATAATAAACAAATCCATCGAAGAAGAAAAAGCGATTGATTCAATTCGCATAATGGCAAAGCAATACAGATTAAATCCGCAAACAATATCTAATGCAATAAGCGAGCTTCTTAATGAAGGCATACTTTATAAGAAAAGAGGGATCGGAATGTTCGTAGAAAAAGGAGCACAAAAGAAATTAAAAACAAAAACCTATGAGGAATTTATACAAGCAGATCTGCAAAAAGTGATAGCAAAAAGTAAATCACTTGGTGTTTCAAAGAAGGAACTGCTAAATTTGATTGAAAATTCCTATGATAAAGGAGGGGAGAAGTGACACAAGAAAATGTAATTAAAGTAAAGAATCTAACCAAATATTATGGAAAGCTCAAAGCTCTAGATAACATAGAGCTGGAAATTCCGCAGGGAAGAATTATTGGATTGTTGGGAAAAAATGGAGCTGGAAAATCTACTTTTATGAGGTGTCTTCTTGGTTTTCTTAAGCATAAAGGGGAAATTGAGATCCTGGGAAAAACAATAACAAGACACCAGGCATCAATACATGAGGATATAGCTTTTATCCCGGATGTGAACAGTCTTGATGACAGGTTAACAGTAAAGCAGACTATGGATTACGTATCGGCAATAAACAAATCATGGAATAATGATAAAGCAACAGAATTACTTGCAAACAGCGATCTCAATCCGAATCAGAAGGTAGCAACCCTCTCCAAAGGTATGAAAACAAAACTATATCTTCTTATCACACTTTCTCTGGATGTGAAGATCTTGCTATTAGATGAACCAACACTGGGCTTGGATATTGTTTTCCGAAAAGAGTTCTTCAATACAATTTTAGGTGAATTCTATGATGAAACTAAAACTATTATTATTTCTACACACCAAGTTGAAGAAGTAGCGCAGATCCTTCAGGATATAATATTCATTGATGAGGGGAAGATCATTCTTCAGCAGAACATTGAAGAATTGAAAGATAAGTACTCAATTTTTACAGTTCCTTCAGGTCAAAAGGAAAAACTCGAACAGTATAATCCTAAATTGATTAGTAAAACTCTGGGACATGTTAGTGCAATTTTAGATAGCAAGATCGAAATTGTTGATGCTGAAGTAAACCGACCATCTCTTTCAGATCTGTTCATGGAAAAAGTAGGAGGTTCAAATGAATAAATTCAAAGCACTTATCAAAAAAGATCTTCAGATAAACAAGAAAACACTAATGATTCCAATATGGATCACAGCCGGATTCTACCTACTAATTCTCTTGGTTTCTGCTGTTGGCTATATCAAGGGAGATCTTAATTTAGGTTTGGGAGGTATACAAGGAACTCCACCTTCTGAAATGATAAATTACATAACCAATCTTGCGATTATGGGATTACCTGGACTCATAAGTTTGATCTTCATAATAATTCTTACTCAAGGTGCATTAAATGAGAATATGAGAAACAACAGCGAGCTATTTCACCGTTCTCAACCTGTTTCAATCTGGTATCAATCAGCTTCTAGATATATTGTAGGAATTGGTGGAAATTGGCTTGTACTCTTTGCTATTGCAATATTCAATTTTATAGTAATTGCAATAATATTGGCTGTAACGGATAAATTCATTTTTGGTTTAGCAATTTCAGGGATGGCTCAATCTGTTATTTCATTTATGAAAACAGGTTTGATCATAGGAAGTTTAACCTTTTTCTGTTCAGCTATCTTTAAAGATAAAGCTTTCTTGCAGGGATTAGCAATTATAGTGGGAGTTCAATTCCTATTTATAATTCTAAATACGCTCATGCAGTGGCATCTTCCACTTCCGCTTAGTTATTTAATTAAATTGATAAATACAGCTACTCCATCATCAATAGGTCCTGAAGTTTTTAGTGAGAATATAAGCTATTACATTATAGAAATATGGAAGAAAATTCTAATTAATTGGAATACTTTGTTACAAATTGGAGTTAGCGGAGTTCTGTTTGTTGGAGCAACGTTAATATATAAAAGTAGAGAAATAAAATAGGATTATAGGAGGAGAAATGATGAAATCTATTTTAGTTATGATTATGGTAACGGCAGTGTTAACGCTGTCAGCAGTTACACAGGATGTTCTTGTTAAGGAGAAGAACATAACTTTAGAATTTGAGAATATACACATCAAGGACATTGAATTCATTGCTGGGAATAAGATCGAGATTGAATATGCAAAAAAAGCTGATGTGGAGATTGTGAAAGAAAAAAATAAAGTTATCTTCAAAGCAGATCAGACTGCCAAGATCGATCTTTTATTGCCATCAGATAAGATCTATATTCTTATAGAAGAAGGTGGGAAAATTGAATTTAATGAAAGCAGCGTAACGATCTTTGAAGGTGGAAATAAGATTGTTGAATTTCGTGATGGCGGATTATTCGTGACGGATGGTGGAGAAACAGTAGAGATAAGTTCTGAAGGTATCATTGTAAACGATGGAGATGAATATATCGAGGTCAGTTCTCGTGGTATCATTGTGGAATCACCTGATGAAACACAGCATATTACCGGATTCTGGGGTCAACTTCTGGGTGGTGCAATTAACTTCATAACCAGACATTCCGTTGGTTGGATAGGCAATAATCCTGGTTTTATAATTAAACACATTATTAACGATGATGATTATGATGGAGGAGTGAAAATGAATTTTGATTTTTCTGATGGAGATAAGATCACAAAAGAATTTCATGAAACGTTCCAACCTAAAAGAGGTTGTAAGCTCAATGTTCATAACAGGAATGGCAAAGTTGAAATAAAGAGTTGGAAAGAAAATTACATAGATATTTCAGCAATTCTTGGAACAAATAGATC
>JAUVKM010000190.1 GCA_030596265.1 Candidatus Cloacimonadota bacterium | reverse complement strand
TAACGCCGGGCGTGCCACGTCATCTTGCCATGAGTATTGGATTTGATTTTTCAAATCCTGATGCGATTAGCGAGATGATAAAAGACGAGCAAATATAAAGTCAAGGGTTGTCTATTTGCGAGTCCCCGTGGACGCAATTTTAAACGACGTTCCGCTTCGGGACGGTTGCGAGTCTTTTACAGTGTCGCGCCCGGCGTTAATCAACATGGAGCGAAGCGGAATGTTGATTAATGTTTGGACACTGCCATGTTCTTCTTGCTTTTCTTTCAATCTGAATGTGGAGTGTTTTGTTAGTAGCATCTTCTCTTATTTCAACAGCAAACACTTGTTCACTGATTCAGTTTTGCCGTTAACATTTAACTTGTACAGATAAATACCTGAACTTACAGGTTTATTGAATTCATCATCTCCATTCCAGATAATTGAATGGGAACCTTTAGTAAATTCATTTTGAATCAGAGTTTTAATTTTTTGTCCTTTAATATTATAAATCGAAAGTTTAATGTTAGAATCATTTTGGATAGAAAAATCAATTGTTGTTGTTGGATTGAATGGGTTAGGGTGGTTCATCAATTTAAGATTAGAAATTTTTAATTCAAAATTCTCCGAAGAGACCTGTGGTTCTCCAAATGGATTTTCATATGCTCCCATATCGGGCATTGAACCAGTTGGATTTGGACGTTGATTACCTTCGATGTCAATATCTGGTGCATAATACCAGTTTTCATTAATTTCTATCTCATCAATTCCTGCACCTATGCAAGGACTATTGTTCTGAAGATGATAATCATCTTCAGTAGGATTCAAGAATATTGGATCAGAATCAATGTTACCTACTCCTTCCCAACCATCTTGAATATTTGAATAATGGACAATTGTATTAGTATTTAAATGTGGCTCTGTATTATTATAAAGAATCGAATTAAAAATAAAATCTATTCCTCCAAATAAATTCCCTGCAGGAGATTGTGCAGTATTATTAACCAATATTGAGTTAATTATATATACTTCATTTGAAGATGAACAAGAAATCACACCATATTGAAAGCATCCATTATTTGCAATTATGCTATTAATAATCTCAATATCAGAATTTATACCCATTATTGCTGCTCCGCTTTCAGAACCATTATTATTAATCATTGATTTTCTCAAAGAAATATTACATCCATCAGAATATATTCCTGCACCAAAGCTTGAACCATTATTACAAATCTGAACATTTTCGAAATCAAGAATCGAGTTATAACAAATTATACCACCTCCATAATTAAATGCGCTACCATTGTTGATTATTGAATTACTTATTATTATATTTGAATTTGAGATGTACAAATTTCCTCCAAAACCTCCACTTTGATTGCCATATAATTTTATCTCATCCAATAAAACAGAATTACAATCTAATAGAGTTAGACCACCACCATAATAATCAGACCAGTTATCTATTATTAGTAAATTAAATAATTTTGGGCTGGAATTAACACTACAATAAATTCCACCACCATAATCAGCGTAACCATTGGTAATTGTAAAACCAGTTAAAACAGATGTTGAATCTTCACTACATTCGAATCGTATTACAGTATCATTTTGATTACCATCTATTATAGTCTGTGAAATATATGTTGTGTCTTGAGTAGTTAAGAATAAAGATCCTACAATTACTGCTTTTCCATTATAATTGATGTTTTCGGTATAAGTTCCTGGTTGAACTAATATAGTATCAGTATTTACTGAAACATTTATACCTTCTTGAATTGTTGAATAATCTTGAGGAATATTAATAATCACTGCTAATAAATTCAAAGTTAAAACAAGGCTTATGATGATAATAGAAATTTTCATATTCATCTCCAATTCTTTAAGTTGCTACTAACATATGCACGCTGCGTCCACCAAAAAAGTTCGCATAACTAACCTATAGTTACTATAAAAGTTCGTAATAACTCCAACTTTTTGGTTCGCAATAACTTTTTTTAGTAAATATATAATTAATGCAAAACCGAATTTGTAAAAACTTATATTAATAGTCAATTAGAAAATTTGTTTAAGGGTTTAATAGTTGAAGTGTTAAGAGGTTTAGTGGTTAAGAAGTTGGGGAGAGGAGAATGAATTTGAAATTTGATTCGGCTTCATCCTTCGATACAATCCGGCAACTGCCGGATTACTCAGGAAGACATAATCATATAATGTTCGAACTATTAGGGTAATCGTCCCTATGGTCAATTCCCATAATTGACCGCAATCGGAATTAACCGAATTACAATTTGTAAAACAATATTGGCATAAACTCCTGCCATGATATCATCTGCCATCACACCCCAGCCTTTGGGTAATTTTTGCAGAGCATTAACCGGCTCAGGTTTAAGAATATCAAATATTCTAAATAAAATAAATGCTGCTACTATTATTATCAATGTTTTGGGTAGGAATAAAACAGCAATAAAATAACCCCAGAATTCATCCAAAACTATTTTACCGTTATCGTGTCCTAATCCTTCTTCTGCTTTAGAAATAAAAAATACTGAAATTATGCTTCCAACCATGATTGCTATCAAAGCTAAACTAGAATTCTGCCACCCAAAAAACCAATGATCCGGTAAGGCAAAATATACAATTGCAGCAAAAAGAGTTCCAGCAGTTCCCGGAGCCTTTGGAAAGTAGCCGATCCCAAACAGGGTTGAAATATATTCAGAAAATTTCATCTCTGTCCCCCTTTTATGTGTTGGCTTTTCGGAGAAAAACAATCACTTCTCTTCCACCTTTTCTACAAGGGGGAACAAAGGGGGATTTCCTATAGTTAGTCTTAAATCGACTTATTTGATAATTAATCCCCAATTTTACAAAACCCCTCTACGGCTAAAGCCGCATCTCCCCTTCTAAGGGGAGCTTTTATTCTTCTATAAGTATTTCAACGTAGGTTTCATGCATTAATTCTTTTATCCAATTTCCATATAGTTCGATCTCTTTTTGGGAAGTTACCATCTCTTTTAATCTATCAAAGATCTCGGTGTATCTATATTCCCTTTCTGGAATTTTGTTTAGAATTGAAAATATATAGAAATTTTCCTGCTCTCTAACTAATTCTGTATTTTCTCCTACTTCTAGGTTTTCCAAATGTTTTTTAAAAATTTCGGGAAATGTGTCTTTTGTGAATTCACCAATAACTCCACCCTTTATAGCAGATTCTTCATCCTCAGAGTATGTTTTGGCTAGTTCGGTGAATTCTTCTCCATCGAGAAGTTTTTGTAAGACATCTTCCATTAATTGGATATTAGCTTGAACATCTTCTTCTGTTGCTTCCACAATTTTTAAAATGTGACTAGCATTTACTTCATTTCCTTTCTTCTCTAAAACTTTTATTATATGATATCCAAATTGAGTTTCGATAACTTCACTTATCTCACCCGGCATTAAAGCAAAAGCCGCTGCTTCAAATGGTTTAACCATCATTCCTTTTCCAAAGAAACCAAGGTTACCGCCGTTAGCGGCAGAAGGTCCATCGCTGTATTCTTTTGCCAGTTCGGCAAAATCGGCACCTTCATTTACTTTGTCACGAATTTTATTTATTTCTACTAGAACCTTCTCTTTGGTATCCTTTCCTGCTTTGATGAAACGTACGATCATTCCAATTTTATACATCTCAGGTCGAGGAGGAATATCAACTAAATTTTCTTTATAATATTCTTCAACCTCACCTTCTGTTATGTGGATCTTACTCTTAATATTATGGCGTATAATTTGTGACTTCAGTTGTTCTTCTGTCATCATTTCGATATAATAATCTTTTAGATCAGGAACAGAAAGACCGGCACCTCTAAGTTCTTTTTTAAATTCTAACTCGTTTGGAAATTGAGATGCAACCTGTTTTATCTGATCCTCAGCCATCTCTTTTATCATCTCATCATCAACTTCATATTTTTCTTCTTTTGCTTTTTGGATGATCAATTTAGCTTCTATCATATCATTCAAAATATCAAATTGTGTTACGTCATCCATAGCCATTCCAGAAGCATTTAATTGCTGCATTCTTTTTTCTAGATCACTTTTCAGGATTATTTCTCTTCCTACTTTTGCAATTATTTTATCGACTACTTCTGCAGATAGTGAAGCTACAATAAATAGTGCAATAATTATTAATAATGTTTTTTTCATTAATTCTCCTATTAAATAGAAATTGTAATTTCAGATTTATTTCTAAGTTCTTTGATTAGATTATCGAATAAATCTTCTTTTTTCTTCTTGGTTACGGTTTCTTTAATCTTATCTTTAACTTCCAAAAAAGTTTTATTCGTATAAACTATTTTTGTATCATAAAATCTTAACACATAAAAACCTCTATTGGTTTCAACGCTTTTATAGTAATGTTTTTGCAGAGAAATAAGTGCTTTCCAAATATTTTCATGTGCATTTTTTTTGGAAATAAATCCGATATAGCCACCATTTCTTCCTGCAGGTTCTTCCGAATATTCAATAGCAGCATCTTTAAATGAAGTATTTTTAATAGCATCGAGTATTCCCTTCAATTTTGCTTCATCCTTAGTAAAAATTCTTTGCACTTTGTATTCTTTATGACTTACTTTATGTTCACTTTTATGAATTTTATAATAATTAAATAATTCATCTTCCGATATTGTAACGTCTGCAAGTTTGCTTGAAATTATAGCATTCGCTTTAATGTTTATCTCGGCAGCTTTAATTCTTTCTTTTATTTTAGAAGATTGGGAAATTTCTAATACATCAGCTTCCTGAGCTAATAAAATAAGTTGAATCCAATCCTGAATAAACACTTTTTTCTCTTCTATTGTGAGAATATCCCATTCTTTATCAGAGAAATTTGCTTTAAATTCATCCATTGTAAGTTTAATTTCAT
>JAUVKM010000291.1 GCA_030596265.1 Candidatus Cloacimonadota bacterium | reverse complement strand
GCAGCTTTAGGACTTTCTTCAGATGATCCGACATTTGGATTTTTCTTTTATTTAGCATTCTTTACTGCAACTTTCGCGCTTGTTTATCTCTACATTAAAAAGCACCATAGAAAAACTGAGATCGATCAGAAAAAAATTGCTCTAGCTCATAAGATCTCCGGAATTGTGTTGCTTTTGGTTGGTCTTTTCAGTCCAATTATAGCACTGAGAAAAATTGGTCTTCCTATTCTGCCGAATATATTGATATTCCTAGCAACAGTAGTATTGATCGGATTGGGTATAATGGCAATTACTCTGATTAATGGAATAAAGCAGAAGAAAATATTGGGATATCTTCTTCTAATTCTCATCGCTACGATTCCTGCAATATTTGCGATTACATTCCTATCGACATATTTTCCAAATGCTTATAATGCACTTGGTACTTCTTACTGGGCGATTGTATCTGTATCAGTTTTTGCATGGTGGGGATTCTCCCTTTATTTCAAGAAGAATTAAAGCCCTTTGCTATAGTAGTTGATTTTTCATGAGATTTTTTAAAACTGGGAATGTTGTTAAAGACCTGGTTTTTAGTATTGCCGGTGAAGAAAACCATGATCTTATAGCTGTTGCATTTGGTTGGAAAAAGATAGTTGGTAATTTATTGGCAGAGCGTGCTTCTATAGTTAAATTAGAAAATGGTGTGCTTTTTATCGCTGTTACCAACAATGTATGGATGCAGGAACTTGTTCTCAGAAGATCCCAACTTATCAGCGATATCAATAGGATATTGCATGTGAAATTATCTAATATTGTTTTCTTCATTAAGCAGAGCCAAAAAAGTAAACGAAGGTAAATAATGATAAAAATAGCTCCATCACTTCTTTCAGCGGATTTTGTTCGCTTAGAAAAAGAGATAAATAGTATTCAAAAAGCAGGTGCAGATATTCTTCATCTGGATGTAATGGATGGTCATTTTGTTCCTAACCTGACATTTGGATTACCAATTATCAAGCAAATCAAAGATATTGCCCAAATCCCGGTAGATGTACATTTGATGGTTACAAATCCGGATGTTTACCTGGAAACACTGGGAAAATGGAAAATTGATTATGTCTCATTTCATCAAGAAGCAGAAGCTCATATTCACAGACAATTAAAAGTTCTTCAAAAACATGGTGTAAAAGCCGGCATTGCTTTGAATCCTGCAACTCCGGTAGAAACAATTTTCCCTGTAATTGCTGAATTGGATTTTGTGCTTATTATGAGTGTTAATCCTGGTTTTGGCGGACAGAGTTTTATCCCGCTTGTGTATGATAAAATTGAAAAACTTCGTAAATTAGCTGATCAAGTAAATCCTGAACTGGAGATTGAAGTTGATGGCGGAGTTAACAATATTAATGCTCCAAAACTTATTAGCAAAGGTTCTGATATTCTAGTTGCCGGTTCATTTGTTTTTGGCTCTGATGATTATAAAAAACAAATAGAAATTCTTAAGAAATAATTATGTTTAATAGTTTAACAGAACGCTTTGATTCCATTTTCCGTAAACTTAAGGGTCGTGGGAAACTCAGTGAACAGAACATAAAAGAATCAATGCGTGAAGTTCGCCGTGCTTTATTAGAAGCTGATGTAAACTTTAAAATAGTTAAAGACTTCATTAATGATGTTAGTGCCAAAGCGGTAGGAACTGAAGTAATGAAGAGTCTTACTCCCGGTCATCAAGTTGTTAAGATCGTGCATAATCAACTTATTGATTTAATGGGAAGTAAGAATTTCAAGATCAAATTACACGACAATAAACTTAATAAGATCATGATGGTTGGTTTACAGGGATCTGGTAAAACCACAACCTGTGCTAAGCTTGCTAGTAATTTCCGCAAACAATCGATAAACCCTAAACTCGTTGCCTGTGATGTCTATCGTCCAGCTGCTATTCAGCAATTAAGGGTTCTCGGAAAGCAATTATCAATTCCTGTTTATGCAGATGAAAAGCAGAATAATGTTATTAAGATCGCAAAAAAAGCGTTGAAGGAATCTGAAAATTCCGAAACAAATCTTCTGATCTTCGACACTGCAGGAAGATTGCATATCGATGAGAAAATGATGAAGGAGCTGAAAGATCTCAAGAAGCTCCTGAAGCCGGATTACATTTTCTTCGTTGCTGATGCGATGACAGGACAGGATGCTGTAAATGTTGCCAGGGAATTTAATGATCAGTTAGAATTTGATGGTGTAATCCTGACAAAAATGGATAGTGATGCTCGCGGTGGTGCAGCTCTTTCTATAAAAGCAGTTACAGATAAACCGGTAGTATTCGTTGGAACCGGTGAGAAAATATCTGATCTGGAAGAATTCCATCCCGATAGAATGGCAAACAGAATTCTGGGCATGGGTGATGTATTAAGTCTCATCGAAAAAGCAGAAGCAAATATTGATATGGAAGAGGCTGAAAAGCTTGCGAAAAAACTTCAAAAAAATCAATTCACTTTTACTGATTTCCTTTCCCAATTGCAACAAATACAAAAGATGGGGCCTATGGACCAACTTATGGGAATGATCCCGGGTATGAGTGGACAAGCTATGAAGGGAATGAAGGTTGATGAAAAAGATATCAAACATATTGAAGCTATCATCTTCTCAATGACACCGCAAGAAAGAGAAAGGCCATCAAGTATAAATGGAAGCCGTAGACACAGAATTGCAAAAGGAAGCGGGACTTCTATTCAACACGTTAACAGGCTACTCAAACAATTTGAGCAGATGAAGAAAATGATGAAGCAATTTAGTAATCCAAAATTTATGAA
>JAUVKM010000301.1 GCA_030596265.1 Candidatus Cloacimonadota bacterium | reverse complement strand
TTCTTTGAGTGCTTTTACCAGGTTGTAGGCATCATAAGGAGCAATGAGTCCTGCCATATCTTTAATGCAGATAGTATCTGCACCGAGTTCTTCTAGCTGTTTAGCTTTTTGTAAATAATAATCCAGGTTATAAGTTTTACCGCCCATTCTTGGTTCTGTGAGAGAATAGCAGATCGTACCTTGAAAATGTTTCTTATTCTTCTTGATAACCTTTACAACAGTTTGGAAATTACGGAAATCATTAAGTGCATCAAATACACGGAAAATATCTATTCCATGATCACATGCACGCTGAACAAAAGCTTCTACGACATCATCTGCATAATTTCTATAACCCACTACATTTTGTCCACGAAGCAGCATCGAGAAAGGTGTTTTCGTCATGTATTTTTTTAGAGTTTTAATTCTTTCCCAGGGATCTTCATTCAGGAAACGGTGCATTACATCAAAAGTAGCACCACCCCACATTTCTATTGAGTAGAATCCAATATCATCCATCATTTTAGCTATCGGTATCATATCCTCAGTTCTGCCTCGAGTAGCAAAAATACTTTGATGCCCATCGCGAAGACTTACATCTTGGATTTTGATCGGATTCTTTGCTTTCGGACGTGCAGGATTGTAATTCATCTTTGCCATTTCCAGAACGCCGTGTTTATCGAATTTCATTTATTTCCTCCGTGTAAAAGTTCAGTTGTTCATTTGTTTAATTGTTTAGCAGTTGAACTTTTTATATATTTTATAAATTTTATTAATTTCATCTTTTCAGTGGTTAGTTCTTCAAAGATAGATTTATCGTTTAGAAAACCAAGTCTTTGGCTGATTAAACATTGAGTTTCAAGTTCTGAGAGTGATCCTAAACTAAAATAAAGAAAATGAATGTTTTCTTTTGATGAATCTCTGGCTGCACCTTCAGCAATGTTTGAAGGAATAGAAACAGCAGCTCTTCGCATTTGGCTCATTAATCCAAATTGCTCAGATTTAGGAAATGAATTTGTGATCTTATAGATTCTTTCAACAATATCCATCCCTAATTTCCAAACGTCCAATTCCTTATGTGTTGCCATTCATTCACTCGCTTTAACTATTCAACTACTAAACTTCTCAATTTTTTAACCATTCTACCTACTAAGTCCTCTCCGCTGAACCATCATTCTATTCTGCATGATGATCTCACGTCCAGATCTTACCCAATTATTTTCAAGCTTAGAATTTTCTTCTTCCTGTTGTTGCAGGTAATAAAGAACTCCCATTATCGCAGCTTTAAGTTTCTTACTTTTATCTTTCAAAATATTCTCCTGAACGAGGTTAAGATCGAGGTTGAGGTCAAGATTGGAGCTATCATATTCTCTCTTTCTCTTCTTCTTCTTTTTTCCTTCATCATTCATAATTCCGTGTTGGATATTGGATATTCATGTTTTTTCAGATAATAAATATCTTTGTGAAAAGAATAATTAAACAGGAATATTCCCATGTTTCTTGGGCGGAAGTGCTTCCTTTTTGGTTACCATAGTTTCTAACGCATCGATCAAATGGATCCTGGTTTCACTTGGCATAATTACAGCATCTAAATAACCACGCTCTGCAGCGATGTAAGGAGTGTTGAAAGCAGTTTCATATTCTTTGATAAGCTCTTGCCTCTTCGCTTCCGGATCTTTAGCATCTTTCATTTGCTTACGATATGAAGCTACAATATTTGCCGCTCCCTGAGCACCCATAACAGCGAGCTCTGCTGTTGGCCAGGCAAACAGCATATCCGCTCCAAGATGTTGGGAACTCATCGCAATGTAAGCACCGCCATAACTTTTTTTAGTTGTAACTGTAAGTTTGGGTACAGTTGCTTCCGAATAGCTCCATAAAAGTTTGGCTCCATGACGAATCACTCCACCCCATTCCTGATCAGTACCCGGTAGGTATCCCGGAACATCAACAAATGTGATTATTGGAAAATTGAACGCATCACAGAATCTTATGAAGCGCGAGATCTTATCAGACGCATTAATATCTAAACATCCGGCAATGAACATTGGCTGATTAGCAATAATTCCTACCGGTCGGCCATTCATTCTAGCAAAACAGATAATAGCATTCTGTGCATAATATTCGTGTGGTTCAAAAAAATCACCATTATCCACAATAGATTGAATTACTGTTTTCATATCATAACCGGCTTTTGGATCATCCGGAATTATTGTATCGAGTTCAGGGCACAATCTTGATGGATCATCGCCATTATTGAATTTTGGAGGATCTTCCATATTATTATTAGGGAGATAACTTAGTAACACCTTAACTTGATAGATCGCGTCTTCATCATCTTTACAGGCAAAATGGGCAACACCGCTTTTAGTGTTATGGGTCATTGCTCCACCCAACTCTTCGAAAGTTGTTTTCTCACCCGTAACTGTTTCGATCACGCTTGGTCCGGTTATAAACATATAGCTTTTTTTATCGACCATAAAAATGAAATCTGTCATGGCGGGTGAGTAAACCGCACCACCGGCGCAAGGTCCCATAAT
>JAUVKM010000206.1 GCA_030596265.1 Candidatus Cloacimonadota bacterium | reverse complement strand
CCCAGATCTTCCAGAAGTCAGGGTTATCAGAATAGAAGATATCAGACGAAAGTACGTTCCCGACATGAACCTTTATCTTCTTTTCTTTTACAACATTATAAGCTTTTAGTAGTAACTCAAAATTGGCAATTGCTGCAAAATCTGCTCCACCAAAAACTAGTTTATTTGTTTGTGAATCGGTAGATGCTCCTTCAGCTAATATTATGTCTCTCAAATTGATCTCAGGTTTTATGGCACCGCAACTTCCAATTCTTATAAGATTTTTCACTCCGTAATCTTTTATTAGTTCAGTAACATAGATAGACATTGATGGAATTCCCATTCCTGTTCCCTGAACTGAAATTCTTTTACCATTGTAGGTTCCAGTATAACCAAAAATATTGCGGACTTTATTGTAGCAGACCGCATCTTTCAAAAAGTTATCCGCGATAAATTTTGCTCTTAACGGATCTCCCGGTAAAAGTATGGTTTCAGCGATCTCTCCCTTTTTTGCTTCAATGTGTAAACTCATAATATCCTCCTTTTAACCCCTAATCCCAAATTCCTAATCCCTAATCTTTTAATGTGCTTCATACCAATTCTGTCCAATTCCCACATCAACAATAAGTGGAACTATGTAACTATATTTTTCGGGAATTGCTTTTTCCATCTCTTCAATAATAAGTTTTTTAGCTTCTTCCAATTTATTTTTTTGTATCTCAAAAACGAGTTCATCATGAACTTGAATTATCATTTTTATATCTGGATTATTTTTAATTCTTTCATGTAAAGATATCATGGCAACTTTGATAATATCCGCTGCACTTCCCTGGATCGGCATATTGGTTGCAACACGCTTCGCTCCCTCTGCCAGCATTTTATTGGAACTGTATAGATCTGGCAGATATAGCTTCCTACCATAAATTGTTGAAACAAATCCATCTATTATTGCCTGTTGAATACCGGAATGAAGATACTCTTTAATTGTTGGAAATTTATTGAAATAATTTTCTATGAATTCTTTAGCTTCTGTGCGTGAAATTTCAAGTTCCTGCGAAATTCGGAAAGATCCCATTCCATACATGAGTCCAAAGTTAATGATCTTGGCATATCTCCGTTGATCGGGTGTAACCTCCTCTTTGGAAACATCAAACACAATGCAGGCAGTTTCACGATGGATATCCTGCTTATTATTAAAAGCATCTATCATCTTATCATCACCAGAAAGTACCGCCAAGATGCGCAACTCGATCTGAGAGTAATCCGCAGACAGGATCAAATGGTCATTATCACTTGCGCAAAATGCTTTCCGTATCTCTCTTCCCATCTCTGTTCGTATGGGGATGTTCTGCATATTCGGGTTGGAAGAAGATAATCTACCGGTGGAAGCAACTGTCTGATTGAACGATGAATGCACTCTGCCCGACTGCGGATTGATAAGTTCAGGAAGAGCAGAAACATAAGTTGATTCCAGTTTTGAGATCTGTCTGTATTCAATTAGAAGTCTGGCAATTTCATGCTCCTTTGCCAAAGATTCCAGAACAGTGATATTAGTGGAGTATCCTGTTTTTATCTTTTTCTCCGGTTTGATGCCCAGATCTTCAAAAAGAACTTTAGAGAGCTGCTGTGGTGAATTCAAATTGAATTGTGAACCGGCAAGTTTATATATTTCTTTTGTAAGTTCACCCAGTCTTTTCTGATTCCGTTTTGAAAATTCAATTAATATTTCTCTATCAATAAAAACACCATTCTTTTCCATATCCACCAACACATAAACAAGAGGTAATTCAATAGTTTGAAACAATTTGTAAAGCTCCTGTTTCTTTAATTTTTCTAAATAGCTATCATACAATTTAAAGGTTACGTAAGCATCTTCAGCAGCATATTTAGCTGCCTGATCAGTTGGAACCAGATCGAATGTTATTTGCTTCTTCCCTTTCCCTATAAGCTCGGAAATCGGTATCATTTCATATCCAAACTCTTCTAAAGCACAATGTGCCAGAGAATGTCTGGAAGTTGGATTTATCAAATAATGTGCGATCATCGTATCAAAAATATTCTCTTCGATCTTCCAACCTGCGTTTTCTAAGATGAGCAGGTCATATTTGGAATTATGAGCAACAAGTATCTTGTTTTTGAGTTTATCTCTTAATTGAATAAGAACTTCTTCGGTGTCTAAATTCTGTGCCATCTGATGCTTAAGAGGAATGTAGTGTGATCTGCTAATATCTGCACAAATAGAAATTCCAACCAGCTCAGCCAAATGCGGATCTTTGGAAGTTGTTTCTGTGTCAATTGCAACAATCTCCACCGAATCCAGTGATGATAACATCTGAGTAAAACTTTCTTTGGTATCTGTTAGAATTGTTTGATATTTCAGTTCTGTTCCGTTAGTATTAAAATCAAATTCACGATTGAAGCTCAGCACCTCTTTTGTCTCCGGCTCAACTTTTGGTTGAGAAGACATTTTTTTTATTTTTTTTGCAATCGATGAAAGTTCAAAATCATTCAAAATATCAATACCATTTTGTAATTTACCTTTATCAAAGGTAAGTTTTTTATCAGGAATTTCTACTTGAACATCACGGATAATCGTAACTAATTTCTTGGAAAGATATGCATCTTCTTTATGCTCGGTTAACTTCTCAAGAATTCCCTTAGCTTGTATCTTATCAAGATTTTCATAAATACCATCCAGAGTTTCAAATTCATTTAGTAATTTAGAAGCTCCTTTGGGTCCGATCCCTTTTATTCCGGGAATGTTATCGGCACTGTCACCGCAAATAGCGAGATAATCAATAAATTGCCCCGGGCTGATCCCATATTTTTCTATGATCCCATCTGTGTTCATGCTTTTGTTCTTTTTAGGATCATATAGCGTAACCCTGTCTTCTACTAACTGTGCAAAATCTTTATCTCCCGACACAATAATAACATCAAATTTATCTTTATATTTTTCTGCAAGAGTAGCTATAACATCGTCTGCTTCATAACCGGCTTTGGAGATATCCTGCAGACCAATAGCTGCAAAGAATTCCTTTATAGGTTCAACCTGTTGATGAAGTTCATCCGGTGCCGGAGGCCTGTTTGCTTTGTAAGTATCAGTGATCTCATGTCGGAAAGTTTTCTCACGTCTATCAAAAGAGACGGCAATATGTTCCGGCATAAAATCTTCTACCAGTTTTATAAATGAATTTATAGTACCAAAGATTGCACTTGTATTTTGTCCTTTACTATTATAAAGAGGATTACGAATAAAGGCAAAAAAAGCTCTGTAAATAAAGGCTGTTCCATCGATCAAATATAGTTTCTTTCTCACAATAATTCTCCTGTATTCTGTAAAACACTTTGAAATTACATAATAAACATGCAAGTATAATTTTAGCTTGACCTTTCGATAATACAAATTTGGTTTAGAGAGAATTAAAAAAGATAATATGAATTATAGGAGAAACCAATGAATTGTCTATTTTCAAACACAAAAGTAAAAAGAAAATTAATCCTCTTTTTGTTTGTGGCATTTATATTAATCTCCTGCGAAAATAACGAGATTACTTCACCATACAATTATGAGTTTAATCCATTTACGCATCGTCCTAACTGGTGTTTTGCAAGCGAACCATTCAACACAAATCTCTCAAAAGGATCCATTAACTATTTTAACTCTCAGGACTTTATTATGAGCGATGTTTTTGAAGATTCTCTTCTTTCAAATGATGAAATGAACGAAAAAATTTCTCTCTTGCGAAACAAATTGACCACTTGCCCAAGTGCTAGTCCTGACTATATAAGTAATAGTTGGTCGGGATTAATGCAATATCTGGAAGAACCAATAAATCTATCTGACATTGACTATATTGAATGTCAAATCCTGGAAAACGCTGATGTATTTCCTGATGTACCAATTATTATGCATATGGATATTGGAAGAATAAGTGAAGATTTTTATCGTCCGGGAGAAAGTTTTATAACTGACATGGAAGATGGTATTATCAATTTGGATGGATTGATGGATGCTGGTGAAGATATTGGTTTGGATAGAATTGCTTCTGGAGAAACTGGAGACGATCAGTATGATGATTTTGATAATAATAGAATTATTATTGATGGATTTGAAGAATATCCTGAAATCAATGGAACTGAAGGAAATGGCAGATTGGATACAGAAGATCTGAATTATAATGGAATGCTCGATTTGACTAATTCGTATATCCATTATTCATTTGCATTGGATGGCAGCCAATATTTATATAATATCAACAGTAAGGGATTGCGTACTTTCCGTATACCAGTGGATGTCTATGAAATTGTTATGGATTCTAATATTACACCTGATTTGCAATATTTAACTTATCTCAGAATCTGGTTTGAATACCCGGAGAATACATATGTGATACTAATCTCATTGAGTTTTATAGATATAGATAATATATCGAACTCA
>JAUVKM010000172.1 GCA_030596265.1 Candidatus Cloacimonadota bacterium | reverse complement strand
TTTTTATTATGATCTCAATGAAGATAAGTTCTACCAAGTAACGCATGATCCTCAAAAAAACAGTTTTCCAATTTGGGATAAGACAGGTGAGAACATTATATTTGTAAGTGAGAGTGAGACCACTTCGAATTGCGATGTAATAAAAATTGCAAGTGGGTTGAGAGCTAAGATAACTAATGTTCATGGGGGAATATTTGCACCGGATATTTCTATAGATAATAGTGAACTTATCTTCTCGGCTTTTTTCAATGGTGGCTGGGATATTTATTCTCTATCCAATCCACTTGATAATTTAACATACACCGAATATTCCAAACCGGTTGAATTTGAATTTGTGGATGATTTCTATGAGAGATTCAGGTTAGACAGGTATAATGTTTTTGGTAAACAGGATAAGAAGTTCAAGAAAGAATTACCCGAATATTCACATAAGGTTACAAAGATAGATATTGGGAATTTCACGCAGGTAGATAGTGTGAATAAGGCATATAATTTGGATCTGGATAAGAAACCCACAGAGCCGAATGAGCCATTGAGTTCTGCTTATAAACCAAAATTTGCGCTGGATTATCTTTGGGGTGGAGCTGCTTATTCTCCTTCTAGTGGAACTTACGCTCAATTACAGTTTGGTCTCTCCGATCTAATGGGAAATCATGCAATTGGAGTTCAATTAGGAATTACGGGAGACTTAAGCGCTTCTGATGTTGTGCTTACTTATATGAATTTGAAAAGACGGGTAGATCATGGTTATGGCGGATTTTATCTGAGTGATGAATGGATTTATCAGATCTTATACGAAGGAAGCAACAATGAGGATTTCTTTCGGGTACGAGAATATAATTTTGGAGCTTACTCCATTCTGCGTTATCCATTTAATAAATTTTGGAGACTTGATTTTGAAAATATATTTTCTTCCAAAATATTGAAGCGGGACTGGTGGGATGGAAATGATTGGAAACTGGAATATCTTGATCCGGGATTTGCCGCAGAAGAGGGTTTGGAAACAGAAGAGACAGAATATATTTATGCTCCCCAACTTACATTAGTTCATGATAATGCTATTTATGGGAGTGTAGGTCCTATCTCAGGTTCACGGAAGGCACTTCTTATTAATCACAGCTTTTCAACTGAAAAAGATTATACGATTCTTTATGCTGATTTAAGAAAATACCTCTTCTTTGCAAAAAGATATGCTTTTGCTTTTAGATTTAGTGGTGGAACGATACAAGGGGATACAAACCAGAAATTCTCGATGGATTATTACAATGGTGTACGTGGACTTACCGAAGATTATATTGGCAGGAACAAATTTCTGGTTTCTGCCGAACTTAGATATCCGTTTATTGATAATTTGCAAATGTCCTTTCCTTTCCCCATGTATTTCTATCAGATACGCGGTAGTGCTTTTATTGATGCTGGAAGTATTTGGGATGAAAATGAATATCTTAAATTAACAAATAATAATAAATTAGAAGATTTGAAATTATCTTTTGGATTTGGACCCAGATTAAACTTGGGTTATTTTGTATTAAAATTTGATGTAGCCTGGAATACCGATCTTGAGAATTTTAGTAAGCCGGCTTATTATATAAGTTTAACACCGGATTTTTAGAGTTTTGCCACAGACTTTCACTGACTAAACACTGAATATTGCGGAACTCGTTCTCACTCAACTTGCATGGTAGCCGTAGCTTGTGTCATCCTGAGCGGAGTCGAAGGATGTAGGCAGGATCGGGGATCTCTCTTTTATTTTTCATGGATTCCCGCTTTTGCGGGACTGACAAATTTTTTATGTCATTTTCAACTTGATTGGGAATCTATGCGTTATACAAGCTAGTAGTCTTTTACCATGACTATCCGTTCATTTAATATTATTTGTGCTATACGCTTAGTTTAGATGTTATTAATTCACGTAATTCAACCAAAAGATTAAGTTTCTCAAAATCAGTTTTTCCTTTTAATTCAATTTCCCATCTACAGTATTGATAGTTTTCATTAGGTTTATAAATATTAAAACTATGATTACTTAAATTAGTAAATATTATAGAATGTTTCTTTATGATATTATCATCAGGGTATCCCGTCGGCAATTTAAGACCAATAGAATATTCATTAATGAACACATGAAAAAATGGAATAAGATTCTTCGAGAATAAATAAGTCTTTGCTCTAATTATTCTACTGTCAACAAATCTATTGGATAAATAGTCATGTAAATCATCTAATTCATACTTAAATCCAGAAGGTATAAGAGTTCGTTCATTTATTTGCTTATAAATATATTTATGAAAATAATCAAACAATTTATTATAGTTCTCTAGATTGCTGTAAAATATTGCAATTTCAATAGAATGTAGGTCCGAAAACTCATATAAATTCATACTACTAATGATCATTTCATTTTCATTGAAATACATTTTTGTATGTAGTCCTTTAATTTTAAAAAGTTTTATACCCAATTTATTTAAAACATTAAAATCTACATCTTTAATTTCCCGATAATAAAAATCAATTGAAACTTTTCTTTCTATTGCATTTTCAATGTTTATTAATATTTTTTTCCAGTTTGAAACGTCAATATACGGAGTAACTGCAATAAATTTTACTTTAGATTCAACTATCAATGTTGATATTTTTGAACCAATCTCATTTGGGTTAATTATTTCCATTTTCTCACCATGTTTCTTTAATTACATCTAACTACAAACTAAACGACTTATGTCGTTTAACATGCCATATTGGGTGATATACAAATAATTCATTTCTTAATTCCTTATTAAAATCGAAACTTCTATTTTGGTTTCTAACTGTCAATTACAAAATAATTAAACCCCCTTTAATTCCCCCTTATGAAGGGGGACGAAGTTTTTCTTCTTGCTTTTCTACGTTTCCCTTTTAGGAATGAAGTTCTGTATAAAAGGGAATTGCAAGGGATTCTACACACCCCACGGCTAAAGCCGTACTCCTCTCACTTGTCGTGGCGTAGTCCAGATATTCGGGACGAAGACTGAAGAGGGGATTTAACCAATCAACTTCTCAATCGTCTCTTTACAAATTGTCTCTGATTTTTCCGAAGTTTCACTTTCCACATAAACTCTGATAATTGGTTCAGTTCCGCTTTTGCGTACATGAATCCAGAATTTATCTCCAAGTATTTTTATTCCGTCGGTTCTATCAAGCTGATGATCAGAGAAGATATAGGGAACTTTGGTCATGATATTATCAAGTTCTGCAGGATCAACTTTAATTTTATTCTTTGCAAAGTAGTATTTTGGGATTTGGTCGGCTAACTCAGAAACAGTTTTTCCACTTTCTGCTAAATAGCCTAAGATCACAGCAATTCCTGCAGGAGCATCTCTTGTGAAATGAACTTCAGGGCAGATAACTCCACCATTTCCTTCTCCGCCGACAGGACTGTTAATTTCCATCATTAGCTTACCAACATTGATCTCACCAACTTTTGTTCGATGTACATTCACACTAAATTCGGCAGCAATATCTTCCGAAGCCATAGAAGAAGATAGATTAGTTACTATATCCCCTTTAGCTTTAGAGAGGATAAATTTCTCAGAAAGTAAGAGTGAAAATTCTTCACCAATACAATTTCCCTTTTCATCAACTATTGCAAGTCTGTCTACATCGGGATCAGTTGCAAAACCAATATCAGCTTTATGCTCTTTAACTGCTTTCTCTAATTGTTTAAGATTTTTATTAAGTGGTTCTGGGGTATGTGCAAAAATGCCGGTTGGTTCACTATTTATTTCGATTACTTCACATCCAAGATCCTCAAGTAGTTTAGGTGAGATTAACCCACCGGCTCCATTCACGGAATCAATAACAACCTTGAATTTCTTTGCTTTGATCTCATCAATATCTAAGTATGAGATATTCAATATTTTGTTAATATGTCGTTCGATCGCATTATTATCTTGAGTTAATTTTCCAATTTTATCCCAACCAACATAATCAACATCGTTATCAAAAGATGAAACTAACGCTGAAGCATTTTCAGGAAACAAGAACATCCCATTTTCTGCGACAAATTTCATAGCATTCCATTCAGCCGAATTGTGTGATGCTGTAATGGAAATTCCACCTTTTGCATCACTTTCTTTTACAGCAAGTAAAACAGTTGGTGTAGATACAACACCAATATCAACAACATCGCAGCCAACAGACATCAAACCGGCAGTAACTGCATTAAACATAGCAGGTCCGGTTGTACGCGAATCTCTTCCTACAATTATTTTTCCTCGACCTGAGAATATACCAAAATGCGCAGCATATTTCAATGCGATCTCAGCTGTTAAATTTTCACCGTAAATTCCACGTATTCCTGAGACACTCACCATTAATTTACTCATATTTATTTTTTCTCCTGTATTTTATTATCTTGTTCACAAGTTGAACTTGTGAACATAATTGAAAGCGAAGTTTAACTTCGTAACGAGAATTAAAATCTGAGATTCTTCGTTAGAAATACAAGTAGAGTTTCTCAGAAAGACAGATTTTTCGCTCCCTTCCCATTAGTCTAAGGGGAAGGGTTGGGGATGGGGTTACACCCTCACTTCCACAAACTCTGTTTCCACTCTATAATTATCTCTTTCCACTATCGGCAACTTTTCAATAATCTCTTTGTATCTGTCAAGTTGCTCTTCCTCCAAAATATGTCCTGTTTTATAATCTACTATCAGAATCTCTTTATTATTCGTATCTATCATTAAACGATCAATGCGGGGTTTATTGCCGTACTCATCAAAGATCGTAAATTCATTGAAAACCTTATCCCAATTATCTTTATTAAAGAATTTACTATTCTCATTTATAAATTGATTAACTTTTAAAACGATTTCTTGTATTTTTCTTCTATGGAATAAACTGCCGTATTTTGCGAGGGTTTTCTCGAAGGCAATCTGTCTGGTCTCTGGGTTATCATAATCAATGTGAGATAAGTATTCATGTACAATATTACCGATCTGTATGCTTTGATTATATAAGATTTCAGTTTTAAGTTGATGAATATTTTCCGATTCACGCTCTGCAATATCATTCCAATTAAGGAATTTCAGGTGTTTGGAAAATGAAGTTGCAATTTCGGAAGCTGCTTTATCTGTCTCCGGTTCCTCAATTGTAATAGTTCCATATTCAATGATTTGATGAACTTGTGATAATTGCTGAATATCTTCTATAAACTCATTATAAACTACTTTTGCAATGTTTTTAGGAACGGAACTATCATCATTTATACTGCTTACAAATTTTTCCAGATCACCTTTTTTATCATAAGTTATAAAGAAAAACAGATTGTTTTTTGCACGTGTGAGAGCTACATAAATATTGTTCAATTCCTCACCATTATTTCGTTTATCCACAATATCTATCAATAACTGTTTATCAGATTTCTT
>JAUVKM010000223.1 GCA_030596265.1 Candidatus Cloacimonadota bacterium | reverse complement strand
TTTTTCATATTATTTCCTATTAGCCACAAATTTACACTGTCAAAAGACTGATTATAACTAAACTATTCGCAACGAACAAAACCAACTATTTAAATAGTACATTCTAAATACATTTCTATATTGAACCCCTCTGGAAAACTCCGTTTTCTTTTCTCCCCTTATGAAAGGGAGCATTTTCCTGTCCCCCTTTGTAAGGGGGAATAGAAGGGGGTTTCTTTCCGCCTTTTTTTTTCCTTTAGTCAGTGCAAGTCTGTGGCAAACTAAAAGAACTTTGCTGCCAGATCTGCCAGCTTCGAACGTTCTCCTTTGGTTAGGGTTACATGTCCCACGATCTCTTCTTTTTTCAGCTTTTCAACCGCAATACTCAATCCATTACTTTCTGAATCAAGATACGGAATATCGATCTGATACGGGTCACCCGTCAGCACAATCTTCGTTCCCTCTCCGGCTCTCGTAATAATAGTTTTCATTTCGTGTGGAGTAAGATTCTGAGCTTCATCTACAATAAGATATTGATCGGGAAGACTACGTCCACGAATGTAAGTGAGAGGCTCCAATTCTATAAATCCAAAGTCTAAGTAATCTTCTAATCCGGGTTGTTTTTTTCCGAAGATCTTTCCATTATCATTATCTTCATTTTCACTCCTATTAGAAAGAAGGATCTCCATATTATCGAATATAGGCTGCATCCACGGATTGAACTTTTCTGATTTTGTGCCCGGAAGATAGCCGATATCTTTTCCAAGAGGAGATACAGGTCGTGAAACAACCATTCGCTTATAATTATTCTTTTCCACAACTTGATCTAATCCGGCTGCAAGTGCAAGAAGTGTCTTTCCTGTTCCGGCTTTTCCAACCAGGCTCACAAGTTTAACTTCCGGATCCATTAAAAGGTCAAAAGACATTGTCTGTTCTATGTTTCGTGCCTTAATTCCAAATATCTCCTGTCCCTTATAATATTTTAAAGGATAGATAGCATTATTTGTTACCGAATATCTTGCCACATAACCATCTTCATCATCTTCATTTTTGCAGAACATAACAAATTGATTTGGATAAATCTCTCCAAAATCATTACTCATGAATTCGTCTTTTTTGAATTTTTCTAATGTTGCATCATCAATCATGATTTTAAGGTATCCCATATAAAGCTCGGAAAAATTTATCTTGTCCGTTTCAAAATTAGCGGCTTTGATACCTACCGCATCAGCCTTAATGCGAACATTTGCATCTTTAGACACCAGAGTAACTTCTTTATCCGGTTCTTTTTTATGCAAATATAATGCAGTTCCAATTATCAGGTTATCATTTGTATCAATGATAAGAACATCTTTAGCGGTATCGGAAACTTTTCTGCTGAGAACGACCTTGATAATTCCACCTTTCTCCGTTTTTACGCCATCTCTTAAACTACCTTTTTCTCTGAGTTCATCAAGGTAACGTCCTATTTGACGGGCGTTCCTGCCTTTTTCATCAACACCCTTTTTAAAATTATCTACTTCTTCAATTACAGTGATTGGGATTACAACTGTGTTTTCTTCAAATGTGAACATTGCATTCGGATTGTGAATAAGTACATTTGTATCTAATACAAATATTTTCTTCTTTTTGTTATTTCCCATTAATCCTCCTATAATTTATACTTTGTTTTTTTATTATTTCTAACTAGAAATGTCAAACAAAATTACCTTCAAATTCAATTTTCTAATATATTGCATATCTGAATAAATCTTTATAATAGGCAAAAGAAAAAAATGTATCTATAAAAAGCTAGAAAATTCTTGCTTTAAAAATAGTCAGATTTTTACTGTCATTTATTATAATATCTTAATATGGAGATGAATTATGGGAATGCGAAGAAAGGGTAGAGAAGTAGCGACTCAAACCTTGTATTCTATAGAATTTTTAGATAATGATATCAGATTATTGCCGGAAGATGAAGCATTAAAAATTCTTGAGGGTGTTGCTGCTGATAAGGAAATATTGCCAGAGAATCAGATATTTGAATTTGCATCAGATATCGTGCGTAATGTTCTTATCCATATTGATCCGATTGATGAAAAAATTAAGGTTCATTCCACAAATTGGTCTTTCGACAGGATTGCGAAACTTGACCTGAGTGTTTTACGGGTTGCTGTTTTCGAGTTGCTCTATACCGAAACAGCTCCACCTATAATCATGAATGAAGCAATAGAAATTGCAAAAAAATATTGTTCAGAAAGCTCCGGAAAATTTATTAATGGTGTATTGAACGCAATTGCAAAAGAAAAGTAAGATATGGAAAATAAACTTTTATGTAGTATTGGCGTAATCGTATATAACGAAGCTGCAAATATTGGGAAATTACTCGATGCTCTGTTAAAGCAGAAATCTGATAAAACCAAGATCCATGAGATTATTGTAGTTTCAAGTGCTTGTACTGATGGAACAGATGATATTGTTCGAGAATACGAAAAAAATCATGATAATATCAAACTGATCACCGAAGCAGAAAGAGGTGGAAAATCCTCGGCGATAAATAAGTTCATAAAAGCTTCTACTTCAGAAATACTCATCATTGAAAGTGGCGATACAATTCCTGCAGAGGAAACTGTAGAAAAGATGATAATTCCATTCTTGGATGAAAAAATTGGAATGACAGGTGGAAGACCTACACCTGAGAACGATCCTCGAACATTTATTGGTTATAGCGTTAATCTGCTTTGGAATCTGCATCACGAAATGGCTCTCATTTCTCCGAAGCTGGGTGAGATGGTTGCTTTCAGGAAAATATTCGATCAGATCCCACCGGAAAGTGCAGTCGATGAAGCAAGCATCGAAGCAATTATGAAAGATAATGATCTACTACTAAAATACATACCTGATGCTATTCTTTATAATAAGGGTCCCGAAAATTTAACCGATTTCATAAAACAAAGAAGGCGAATTGAAACTGGGCATCTCTGGCTTATGGAGAACAGTGATTATTCTGTTTCTTCCCAAAATAAAGGACTTTTGTTGGATCTTGCCTTCAAAGAACTAAAGAAAGACAAAGAGAAGATATTCTTCCTATTTGGAACTGCAGTAGTAGAGATGTACAGCCGTTTCTTAGGTTGGTACGATTTTAAAGTTCGTAAGAAAAATCCTTTTAAATGGGATATTGCTAATTCAACAAAAAAATTGAATAAGGAAATTGAAGATTAATGCTAGAATTGATACCAAGAATTTTCATCTATAAAATCTACCGTAAGTTCGGTTTCCCGCGTATTATGCCAATGAACTATACGTTGAGTCTTTTGTATACTTGCAATTCAAGATGTAATACTTGTAATGTTTGGAAGAAAAAATCGGATGATCTTACAATTTCCGAATATAAACTGATCTTTAAGAAACTCGGGCGTTCGCCATATTGGATAACACTTAGTGGCGGTGAACCTTTCCTGCGTAAGGATATTGTAGAAATTTGCAGCGAATTATATAAATATTGTAAACCGAAAATAATAAATATCCCATCAAATGGAATATTAACTAATACAATTGTAAAAAACGTAAAAGAGATCTCTCGGGTTTGTCCCAAAAGTCAGATAATTATTAATCTCTCGATAGATGCCATTGAAGATAAACATGATGAAATTCGTAATGTTCCTGGAAATTATAAAAAAGTAATAAATACTTTCAAAAAGTTAAAAGCTTTAGATATTGATAATCTTGCAATTGGTATCCACACAGTTATTTCTAAATTGAATGTAGAAGGGTTTTCTTCTATTGCAAATAAACTCATGCAGCTTAAACCAGATTCCTATATAACCGAAATTGCTGAGCAACGAGTTGAGCTGGATACAATGGAGAGTGATATTACGCCGGATATTATGTCTTACTGCACAGCTATAGATTATTTAATTCATCGAATCAAAAATGGTAAATTTATGGGAATGAATAAAATCACACAATCTTTTAGAATTGAATATTATAATTTAGTAAAAAAGATCTTGAGAGATAAAACACAGGTTATCCCTTGTTATGCTGGTGTAACTTCTGCCCAAATATCTCCTGATGGTGAAGTTTGGTCATGCTGCATAAAAGCTGAATCTATGGGAAACTTACGTAATAATGACTATAATTTCAAAAAAGTTTGG
>JAUVKM010000213.1 GCA_030596265.1 Candidatus Cloacimonadota bacterium | reverse complement strand
AGCAGTTTCTATGGCTCAAAAGATGATTCCTACAGAGAAGGAAATAATACTTATTTCGGGAAAAACTACCACAATGATATTTTTTCAACTCCGATAGCGGATAGTTATTATGGTGGAATTCCACTTGAAATCTTCAATATTAGCAGTTCAGATTCTATAATGACCTTTTCGGTAAAATATGAGTGGGCACTCAATGCATTTTTTCTTGGAGAAAATCCGTATTCTGCTGCTATAATAGATTTTAATGGCGATGGTAATAATGAAATGTTCTACCTGATGCCGAATGGAAAAATGTGTTTATGGGAAGATGATGAACTTTATCCTGATTTTCCCATTTACCTTTTAATCAATTCCCTGGTTTGCAATTATTTTGCATTTGACGAACAAACAAAAAGTATTCTCATTCCGGCCAAAACTACTAATAATAGTACAGCATTTTTATTTCAAATAGATAACGATTTAGATAATTTTCAAGAGCTCATTCTTTTACAACAAGAGCGAAGTTGGGCAGCATCACCAGTTGTAAATCCTGATGTAAGCAGTGAAAACAGAGTTTTTGTCCCACTTCTTATCAACAATTCCATCGGCAGTGAAATTGTTATTCTAAATGCTGATTATGAGATAATTGAGACTCTGAGCTTTGATGAACATATTTTATCCAACTTAATTTACAAAGACAACTTTTTATATTTTATTGATAATAGTTGGATTGTGCATAAGATCACTCTTCCCGGTTATGAACTTGAAGAATTCCCGTTAGATATAGATGTAACGCTTTACCCCAAAATTTCATCTGCCCTGCTTGTAGATATCGATCTAGATGATTCTGATGATTTCATTATCACAGCAGCCAACTCTATTCTATACGTTTTCGATTCTACCGGAAATAACCTAGATGGATTCCCGCAAGAAATTCCACTTCATTCAACTGCTGTTCCATCCATCAGTGATATTGATAATAATGGTTACCCAGAAATATTGATAGGTGGAGAAAATACATTTGCCATATTCAATAAAAACGGTGATGTCTCCAAGCCAAGCAATGAGCTTATCGATCCCGATTCTTCTTTTATTGCTTCAGGTATTATCGCTTTAAATATAGATGATGATGATGAAAAAGAGATACTAGGGAACATGTCCCGCAACAGATTTTGTGTGTGGGATAATGTTAATTTTAATGATTTTGAATTAAACAGAAACTACAATATTTCGTTTGGCAGCCGCAGTTTGAATTATCCGTTGATCTCTGCTTATTTAGATACAGGAATAGATGCATTTATCCCTTCCAATAATGGTACAATTTACAGAGCAGGCATCACTGCTATTCAAGCAGATATAGATGCAGAAATATGGCAGGTGGAATATGCCAATCTTCAAAGAACAGCATCACTGCTTGCTCCATCCGGAGAATCACCAGAAAATGGGAATAAGGTTTTCAATAAAGCTCAAACATATTTTTATCCGAATCCTTTGAGTACAACTTTTAATAAAGCTGTAAATTATCATTCTCAAATTCCTAATGAGACAATAATTTTACGGATTGAAACATATCAAAATGTTGATGTAAAAATAAAAATATTTGACATCGCAGCTAATATAATCTATGAAAACATCAGTTCTTGTGAGATAGGATTTGATAATAAGATCAATATTGATGCATCGGATCTGTCGTCTGGTGTTTATTTTGCAATATTGAGTGCAAAGGGGAAGATTCTAAAATTAAAATTTGCTATAGAAAAATAGTTTAGTTCTTTAAATTCAGAAGTTATTAAAAATAAAGTGTTTTCTGTCATCCTGACGAATCTTGCATGTTGTTCTGTGGAAGGATCTCATTCTTTTGTGAGAAGTAAAGCTAAAAGTTCTTCTAAGAAATTCTTTGTTGGTAAGCTATGAGAAACCTTAGAAAGACAGTATGTTTTTGTTTTGAAAAACACTTAATGGAGGAAAAATTGTTAAAAATGAATAAAATATTGATGATCCTAATCATCTTATGTTTAGCTATATTGCTTTCTGCTGAGACCAGCGGAGAATATGGCTTTCAGTTACTCAAGATATCTTCAGGACCGGAAAGTGCTGCACAAGCTGGAACGGGAGCATTCTCTTCCGGCGAAGCTTATGCTTTTATGATAAACCCAACTGCTGGCTTATTTGCGGAACAAAGAGCTATCTCTATAGCACAGAATTATTGGATATTCGATACAAAATTGAATAGTGCCGGATACATTAATACGAATGGTAAATCTTCATTTGGAGTTGCTTACCGTTACCTGGATTACGGCAAGCTTGAAAATCGAACTGATACTGGAGAATTTATCGGTGAGTTCCATCCGATGGATCTAATATTCTCTCTTAATTTTGGCTACCGTATTACTCCAAACCAATATGCCGGAATTAATGTAAATGCGCTTTACGAAAAGATCGATACTGCTTCCAGTTACGGATATACCTTTGATCTTGGCTACACTTACCTTTCCTTAATACAAGGACAGAAATTTAGCGCTGCTATAAAAAATTTAGGGTATACTTCCGCGATGGAAAATGAAACAGTTGACCTTCCAATTTCTTTTGAACTAGGAGTTACCCAAGAATTTGCTATTAATAATATAAAACTTTCCAGCGAAATGAAGATGATAAGACATATTGATGATGACGAATTTAGGGCAGTGCTTGGAACAAAGATTGAATTAAATAAGATCCTGGATCTTAAAATGGGCTATAAACTAAATTTCGATGCAGAAAGCTTTACTGCTGGTTTTGGTATTAATTTAAAAAAAATATCTATCGATTATGCATACGTACCATTTGAATATAACGTTGACGATGTGCATGTAATAGGGCTATCATATAAATTCTAATGAGGTGGTTTTATGAAGTTGGGTTGGAACATAATTCTCATAATGACAATTTCCTTTTCTCTTTATGGAATGGAATATGTTCCCAATCAGCTTATATTTAAAACTACTTCCCAAAAACAGATAAATAATAAAACGATTGGTCTTGAAAGTTTTGATAATTTTCTTACCGATAGGAATATTGATAATTTAAAATCTATCCTGCCAAAATCGGATAATAAATATTTCGTAGCAACTTTTCCCAATGATATTGACTGGGATAATATCAAGAATTACCAGTTCGATGGAATTGAATATTTCCAACCTAATTATCTAAATGAATTCTATTTGCATCCTAATGATCCTGAGTTTCCTAATCAACAGGTACATCTTGATAATTGTAATATTCCTCAAAGTTGGGATTACACGGTTGGCAACGAACAGATTATTGTTGGCATAGTTGATTCCGGTCTTCATTTCGATCATCCTGATCTGCAGAATAATATTTTTGTTAACCAGGATGAAATACCGGATGACGGCATTGATAATGATGAAAATGGATATATTGATGATGTTAACGGTTGGGATTTTGTTGATGCCCCGGAACTTAGCAGTATCGCACTGGGAGATTACCTACAACAAGATAATGATCCTGATGATGAATTAAATCACGGAACTCATGTTGCCGGTATAATCTCTGCAGATACTAATAATGAAGAGGGCATAAGCGGCATTTCATGGAATTCAAAATTACTTATTGTTCGCTCTGGTTTCAAAACTCTGAGTGGCGGTTATCTTCAAGATGATGATGCAGCCGCAGGTATAATTTATGCTGCCGATATGGGAGCTGATGTGATAAACCTCAGCTGGGGAGACACGAATTATTCCCAGATAATTGCCGATGCCTGTTATTATGCCTATAACATGGGAAGCATTATTGTAGTTGCTGCCGGCAATGAAGGAGCTACCGCAGAACACCGAGTTGTCTATCCTGCTCAACTCTCCACAACTCTTGCCATTGGTGCAGTTGATAGATATAAGAACCTTGCTTCTTTCTCTAGTTATGGACATCAAATCGACATTGTGGCACCGGGACAGCTTGTTTTAAGTACTTTTGATACTTCTCCTGAAAATCTTTATAAAGAACAATCAGGCACTTCTATGGCAGCTCCTTTTGTGAGTGGTGCAATTGCGCTTCTCTTATCAGTAGAGCCTGGTCTGAATTTTTCAGAGGTTCGGGGACGTCTTATATCTTCTGCTGATGACCTCGGTGTAGAAGGTTTCGACTATGTCTTTGGGAACGGACTTCTGGATGTTTATTCATTACTTACTCAAATTTCCTACCCGATAATAGAGATAACAACGCCTCAAGATAATGCGGGATTGAATTCAACTTTTGATATTATTGGAACTGTACAGTGTCCCAATTTCTGGCGCTATTCTGTTAAATACGCTTCCGAAGAAATGCCGGTATCAACAGATTGGCACGATGTTGATCCACAAATTGATTACTATTATGAC
>JAUVKM010000224.1 GCA_030596265.1 Candidatus Cloacimonadota bacterium | reverse complement strand
TTGGTTTCCACTTTGTTACATCTAGTATACGTTTATTCAATTCGTTTTGAATAATAAGAAGTGCTTTTTGACGGAAAGCTTCATTATGAGTAAGTTCCGGTATCCATTTATTATGTGAAACTCCTTTGATCTCTACACGAGTTCCACCTGTTATGCTCACGTTCACATCCTCTCTACCGGCACCAATTCCAACACGAACTTTTCCGGAACTTCTGTTTAAAAAGCGAATATACTGCGCAGCCTCCAGAACTTCATCCGGTGTTTTCATATCGGGATAAGTTACCGTTTCGATAAGTGGAATTCCCAACCTATCTGTCTGATAGATTCTTTCATGACCAATATCAGAGACTTCCCGACACGAATCTTCCTCAATACTTAATTGGATTATTCTGATCTTCTTTTTCATAAGAGGAATAACTCCCTCAATACCGATAATTGCAGTTCGTTGAAAACCAGTAGGAATACTTCCATCGAGATATTGTTTACGCGTAATATGCAATTCACCAACTATGTTAAGTTTTAATTGAAGTGCAATTTGAACTGCATAATCAATAGCTTCTTGATTAATAGGAAAGGGGGGAGTGTCATCAACATCATAGGTGCAGGTTGTTTCATTTTTGATTCGGTAAATGATGTTTTTTCTGGTGCGGAATTCCATTAAAGCAGTTCCATCATAAGTTCCCATTTCAGATAGGGTCGGACGCATATGGCGGATAAGTTCTGCATCGTAATCATCGAAATCGCTATATAATCCAGCAGGACATCGGCAAAACAATTTTTCTTTTGTCTTGAGTTGTTGATGAACTTCTAAACCGCTCATAAAACCAAGCTTTTTATAAGTTTGTAATGGAGTTTTTTTTCTGGGAGTGTAACCTATATTTGCTTTAGTTATCTTGAAGTTTTTTTCTGCTTTAAAATCTTTACTCATTCTATTCTTCCCAAATACTTTTTTTAGCAAATTCGAAAAAGGGAAGACGATGTGTCAATAATATTAATGGATATCTAAAAAATAGTTTAGTACACTAAGTAAAGGTTAGCACATTAAAAATGCGACTATAATACCAAGAACAGCACCACCAAACACTTCCAATGGTGTATGACCTAACAATTCTTTCAGGTTTTCTTCGATGATTGCATAACCTTCACGCTTTTTTATATTGTTAACTATTTTATTTAAAACAGAAGCTTGTTTTCCTGCTGCACGCCGAACTCCGGTTGCATCATACATTACAACAACAGCAAACACAACACTGATAGCAAAGAGCGATGATTGGATTCCTTCTTTAATGCCGATTGCTGTTGCCAATGAAACAACTGAAGAGGTATGAGAACTTGGCATACTACCTGTATCCAGGAACTTACGGAAATTCAATTTTCTTTCAGTAAAAAGACTGATGATCACTTTTAATGCTTGTGCTAAGAATAATGCAACAAAGACAACATCAAAAATCTTATTTCCAACAATTATTCCATTTTCCATTAATTACTCCCACTAATGATTGCAAAAATATCCTGCATTTATTATTGATGTCAAATATAATATTTTCTGCTTTAAGTTAAATACTCTGATAAACAGTTCAGTTATAATTTTATCCGCTTTGCAATACTCCAATCAAAATTATAGCAATAACTGATATAATAAAACCAATTGTGATAATAAGTCCCGCTAAAGACATTTTAAGTACAGTTCCACAGTATTGACAGCGTTTTGCTTTAGAACTTACCATTTTTTTACAATTGCGGCATTTTATTTGCTTAACTTTATTACTCAAATATTCCTCTATTATTCTAATTCTTTATATATGAGGGATGTGAAATTATCTACATTCCCAACATTGCTTTTTTTAGTTTTGGAAGTTCAGTTTGCTCTCCCAACCAGATAGAATAAACTGCTTTTTTAAATTCTATTCCAGGAATTGTTCCCCTTAATTCATTATTCATATAAACAGAAGTCCCAACTTCCGGAACATAAATAATATCATAAACCTCATCTTTTAATGCATCTTTTGTGAAATAGGAATTGAAAGTTTTTATTTCTTCCTGCAAGTTGGAGATGTCGCTTTTACCAAATCCGGTATTCCATGCTTCGATAAGTTTCTCCGGAGCTACTGCTTTATAAATGAAGTGCATTTTAACGGCGATCGGATTATCAGCTTCGATGATAGATTTTGCATCACTTTCTTTTTCCATTAAGTATAAAGCACAGGCATAAACCTTGATAATAACTTTCTTACGCAGTCCTGCTCCGTTAATAGTTAGCTCATTATCACCTGCTTTCATTTTATCTGGTAGAACTTTTCCACCAATCTTAAGACCCCAGGCAATTGAAGTGAAGACAAAAGTCATAATAAAAATAATCAAAAATGTTTTTTTCATTTCTTACTCCCTTTTTTATAAATTTTATAAAACACAGCGAATATTTGAATTTTACTAAATGATGGCAAGGAATTTTACGATAGCCTTGACAAAAAGTTATAAAATCAAGAGATAGAGACTAAATTATATTGATTTTTTTTATTTAAAAGCAACAAAAAATATTATTAAAACAAAACGGAGGGAAGGATGAAAATCACAAAAGTTTTATTTAGCATTGTCATATTGGGATTGGTTATGAGTTTGAGTGCAAGTGTTAGGATCAATGGTCTGGGTAACTATTTTGAATATCTTATCCCAGATACTGAAACAGATATTGAATTATTCCCTTCGCACCTTTCTGAGTTCAACAGCAAATATGTACAGATATTCAATAATGTTTACTCGCAAAGTTATGATGGATTTAGTGCAGAAAATATCAATTTCAGCATAATGCCATTAGCAAGTAAGTTAAATGTTAGAATTAATGCAGATATTGCCAGTAATAATCGCAAACCACGGATATATTTGGATGATATTATTAGTTATTACGGTAACTCTACTTATTTTGATGGAAGTGAATATGGGGCAGCTCTTATAAACAATTCATTATCATATGAATTAACAGACAATTTTCATCTTGGCTGTTTCTTCAAGTATGGAGTAAATTGGAAAGAAATTGTTCATGATGAATTAGAAGAGGAAGATCCTAATTATGTTATCTATGAAGATATTGAAGATTATGATTATGATAATGAATATTTTTCAACGGGAATTAATTTCAGACTTGCATCTATCTATAAAACTGATATAATGATTATGTATTCTAAGAATGATATTGAAGATTTCTACCTAAGTGAACACGACTATGAAAGATTCTCTTACCACAATAGTGAGGTTTATTCTGATCGAAATTTGATTGAGAGGTCAGAAAATATCAAATGTAAAACTGAGGATATGGGATTTTCTATTTTATTGGAAACTCAAAAAATTGGCTCAGTGAATCGTTTCTTTCTAGAGTCTCATTATATTCAACAATCAACTGATTATCAATACTTAAACTCTTCTAATTATTTACGTTACTATGAAAATGAATTAAATCGTGAACGTAAAGATATTTCTGAAAATGATAAAATAGAAGAAATGGAAGTATATACTACCATCTTAGGATTTGGAAAGACTATTACCAAAGATAAATGGTGTATAAATTACGGAACAAAATTAAACGGAATTTATGGTGAAACTGCGCGAGATGAATCTTACTATATTCTTGATTTTTCTCAAGATATAAATCCTGATACTACCTATACTGATTCAATGTCTACAAGTGGGGAAAATAATTTTATGATTAATGATTGGAAAGTAACAATCGAAGTTCCATTTGGAGTGAGTTATAAATTAAATGAAGCTGTTCAATTGTTTGGTGGAATGGGGTTGGAATTGATAAGACAGGAACTTGAGTATTTTGAGGATAATGAATTCAGCAGATGGGAAACTGATCGTTACATTGCATTTGGGACAACAATATCACCTTTTGAATGTTTGAAAATTGATGTGAATTTTGGAGGTGATTTTGCTTCCTTCAAATACTGGCAGATAGATCTAAAGTACTTGTGGTAGCAAATGAAATTGCGGAGGGATTTACTCTCCGCTTTTTTTATTTTATGATATTGAATTCAATTATCTTTTTTTGATAATATTTTGC
>JAUVKM010000030.1 GCA_030596265.1 Candidatus Cloacimonadota bacterium | reverse complement strand
GAACCTCAAGTTACTATTCCTGTTACATTAACTGTTCACAACGATGCACCGACAATTATTTTACCTGATGATTTTACTTATGCTGAAGATGCAGGCTTAATTGTAGATTTCAGTTCATATGTAAATGATCTTGATAATGATCCTCTAATTCTTAATGTATCTGGAAATACAGATGTTACGGTTAGTATCGATGGGCTTGAAGTAACATTTGGTAATTCACAAGATTGGAACGGCACTGAAATATTAATGTTTACTGTAAATGATGGTCAGACCGATGCAACGGCAGCAGATATGGTAGATATTATTGTAACTCCTGTTAATGATCCGCCAATCCTGAATATTACCGGAACATTTGAAGCAGAAGAAGATCTGGTTTCCGTTACTTATGATTTCAGTGGATTTTGTTCTCAAACTTGGGGAGAGACAGATGTTCTTACACTAACAGCAGATAATTCAACACACATAGATGTTATGATCACAGATTTTGATGTTATCTTTGAATCCAATACTCTTAACTGGAATGGGACTGAAGATATTACGGTTTATCTTGATGATAATATTGCAGAAAGCCGTGATGTTGTAAGCCAGGTAATTCAAGTAACTATCAACCCGGTTAATGATGCTCCAACAATAGTGTTGCCGTCTCAATTTAATATTGATGAAGATGTTCCAACTACATTTGATTTTACACCATACATCAATGATGTTGATGGAGATATTTTAACACTTTCAGCATACAATAATGTAAATATAAGCGTTAGCATATCAGATTATGATGTTACATTTGGTAATGTTTTGAATTGGTATGGAACAGAAACTATAACATTTACTGTTAATGATGGTGCAACTGACTCAATGGCAGCTGATGATGTTGATGTGATAGTAACTCCTATTAATGATCCACCGATCCTGAATATTACCGGAACATTTGAAGCAGAAGAAGATCTGCCTTCTGTAACTTATGATTTCAGTGGATTTTGTTCTCAAACTTGGGGAGAGACAGATGTTCTTACACTTTCAGCAGATAATTCAACACATATAGATGTTACGATCACAGATTTTGATGTTATCTTTGAATCCAATACACTTAACTGGAATGGAACTGAAGATATTACGGTTTATCTTGATGATAATGTTGCAGAAAGCCGTGATATTGTAAGTCAGATCATTCAAGTAACTATCAATCCTGTAAATGATGCACCGACAATTACATTGCCGGCTAACTTTACAGTTCAGGAAGATATTCCACTTATTGTCGATTTTACACCATATATCAATGATGTTGATGGGGACGTTCTTACAATAATTCCAAGTGGAAATATTAATGTTACAGTTGATGTAACAGATTATGATGTGACGTTTGGTAATGTTCTAAATTGGTATGGAACGGAAACTGTTACATTTACTGTAGATGATGGGCAATATATTGCTGTTGATGATGTAGGTGTAATTATTTCTCCAGTAAATGATCCGCCGATCCTGAATATTACAGGAACATTTGAAGCTGACGAAGATCTGCCTTCTGTAACTTATGATTTCAGTGGATTCTGTAGTCAGGTTTGGGGTGAGATAGATGATCTTACACTTTCAGCAAATAACTCAACGCACATCGATGTTACTATCACAGATTTTGATGTAGTATTTTCTTCCAATACACTTAACTGGAATGGAACTGAAGATATAACATTTTATCTTGATGATAATGTTGCGTATAGCCGTGATATTGTAAGTCAGGTAATTCAAGTAACTATCAATCCGGTAAACGATGCACCGACAATTATTCTACCTGATAATTTCACATTTGAAGAAGATGGGACATTGGTAGAAGATTTTGCTCCATATATTGATGATGTAGATCCTGATGATCTCACACTTTCTGTTACCGGAAATGCTGAGATTACAGTTGATATTGTTGGAACGATTGTAACATTTGGTGCTGCTGAAAACTGGAATGGAACAGAAACACTTACCTTTATAGTTGATGATAATGTAACCGATGCGACAGCCGAAGACGATGTTGATGTTATTGTAACTCCGGTAAACGATGCACCTGAAATAATAAGCTTCACACCCGATGAACTTGTATTTACTGTGATTCAGGACAGTATTGTTGCATTTATTGTAATTGCAGAAGATATTGATAGTGACTTGACTTATGAATGGTTGGTTGATGATGAACTGCAAATCGAGATAACAGAAGAATTCGTTTATCAATTTGTAGATCTGGACGTGATTGAGATAAAATCAGTTGTATCAGATGAAGAGTATAGCTTGGAAACTATCTGGAATGTTACTGTAGAACCGGGAACAGGTTCCAACGAGATCATTCCGGTAGCGACGATGCTGTATCAAAATCATCCAAATCCATTTAATCCGACAACTAATATTAGATTTGCAATTATTAAAGCCGGTAATATCAGTATAAATATTTACAACATTAAAGGTGAGCAGATCAAAACATTAGTGAATAGTATTTATTCAGTTGGGGAACATAGTGTAGTTTGGAATGGAAAGGATAATAATGGTAAGACTGTTTCTTCGGGTGTATACTTCTATCATATGCTATCCAAAGAATATTCCAGTACTAAGAAAATGATCCTAATGAAATAAGAGAAGAAATAACAAATTAGCCCTTCAGCGTTGGCTGGAGGGCTTTTTATTTGATTTATTTTGATAAAGTAAAATTAATTTCAATAGTAATTATATTCCAAACAATTTGAAAACACCAAATAATTTCAGGCAGGCAATTATAATTGCGATTGCAAGAACAATCTTCACAAATTTCTCACCTTTTGTGATAGCAGTTTTAACGCCGATAAATGCACCAAGACTATTTCCAGCAGCTAATATAAGACCGTATTTCCAGATTACTTTACCTGAATAAGCAAAAATGATCACGACAAAAACAGTATACCTCATAATAATAAATACTTTTACAGCGTTAGCTTTGATAAGATCGAATTCTTCAACCAGATTTAATGTAGCAAGAAAAACAAAGCCGACTCCAACCTGAATTAATCCGCCATAAAATCCAATGATCATAAAAATTATGAATTCAAGCCATTTAGGTAATTTATTTGTAAGTGATGATCTTTTTTTATGCGGCTTAAGCATTAAGATGAGAATAATAATAAATACTATTGCGAGGATCTTGTCGTAATAGACTGAAGATATATTTATTGCAGATATTGAGCCTGCTATTGCACCAATTATGGCGGCAATTGTAATATGGGTTATAGAGCCGATTTCCAATATTTTATGTTTATGAAACCTGTAAGATCCTGTAGCATTTTGAAGAAGGATAGCAACACGATTTGTAGCATTTGCTATTGGTGAGGGTATTCCGGCAAGTATTAGAACCGGAAGAACTAAAGCAGAACCACCTCCGGCAAGTGTATTAATGAAACCGGCTATTATCCCAACAAGAAACAAAACAATTAATAAGATCATACCCTACTCGATTATTTTTTTTCTAAACTCTAAAGTTCAATTCTGATGTCAAATATTATCGCTAATTTTATCTGATTATATTCATATTGACATAGAGTTAACAATAAAAATGATAGGAATCGTTTTTGTGGAGGAATTAATGAAAAAAATGATATTTATTTTACTGACCATTCTGTCGGTAAGTTTATGGTCCGATCTTAATTTTGGTAAAGGATTATTTAATGACGGCTTATATGAAGAGGCAATAAATGAATTTGAAAAAGTTATAGCCTACTCTCCAACCTCTGATGATGCTAAAGAAGCTATTTTTCTTATTGGAGAAAGTTATCGGGAAAGAGATCAATTTATTAAAGCTGAATCAGCATATAAAAGGTTATTGGAAGGATTTCCCGGTTTATTGTTCCGTGATAAAGTATTATATTATTTGGCACAAACTCAAAATAAACAACAAGATTATAGTAAAACTGCAGAAAATCTAAAATTATTGATCAATACATATCCAAACTCAAATTTCAGTAAAATGGCATTATCACAATATTTGGAATGCCTATATGAAATGAAGCGATATGACGATGTGATAATTGAGGGAAAAAAGATCGTGCGGAATTACAAAGATTATCATAATATTCCAGATGTTCTTCTCTGGCTTGCGAATGCCAGATTTAAAATGCAAATGCCGGCGGAAGGAAAGAGAATCCTGAATGAAATTATTACAGATTATCCTGATCATATTTCGCGCTGGAAAGCTGTGGAAAAACAGATCGAGATCACAGAAAAAGAGGAAGGAATAAAAAAAGCAGCGGAAGCTTTATCTGCCAAACTTCAAGAAGAAATACCGCGTAATTACGAGGAAAGACTCCGTTCCAAACTTGCTGATTATTATATTAACTTACAGGATTTCCATAAAGCTTATTTTGAACTTTCTAATTTAATAAATAAATTTTCCAGTTCACTTCAACTCGATGAATATATTTTAAAATTTACTTCTGTTCAGATAGAATTGAAAAAATTTTCCGACATCAAAAATGATTATGCTAAATATAAAAAGGTATTTCGTGAAAGTGATAAAAAGGATGCTTATTTATTGCAATTAGCAAAAGCTGACTTCCTTTTAAATGATCTTGACTCAGCAAAAGAGTGGTTAAATAAAATAACTACAAGTAACAATGCTATCCAATACAAAATGCAATTGTTAAATGCAGATATAATGCTCGCTTCCGGTAAATATACCGATGCAGTAAAAGAATATAAAAAATTGCTGAACAATAAATTTGCATCAAGAGATGAATTATTGATGGTGCTGGGAAATATTTATTTTAATAAATTCCAGCAATACAATACAGCAAAGAAATATTATCAATGGATATTAACGGAATATTCTGCTAATGAACTTATAGATGAAGCTTCTTATAAAATTGCTCTATGCTTAGAAAATCTTGATGATTTTGAAGAGGCAGTAACAGAATTGGAACAGATCGATATTCAAAAAATAAAGAATGCAGATTTGAAATGGAAGATCACAAATAAACTTGATTACCTCAAGAAATTTAAAAAACGTGATTACGAAACTGCTTTTAATAATTTGCTGAATTCATTTATAAGCAACTCTTATAAAAACGATACTAAAGAATTCAAAGCTGATCTGCTTAATATTCTTATCACAGATTTAAAAGATCATAAATCAGCGATCAGAATCCTTGAAAGTGGAACTGATCCGGAAAACAATTACAAAAAAGCAGTGTTATGGTTAAAAATTGCAGAAAAATATAAGTATGAATCGAAAAACAATCTAACAGATGAAGCTCTATTAAAAGTAGATGCGATAGTTTCCAAATTAGATAAAATAGATCATGTTGACTGGTTGGAAGAAATATACATTCGGAAACAGCTTTTGCAAAATCCAGAACTTACATCGGAAATTATTACAAGGATGAAAACATTTGTAAGTAATCATTCAAATAACATGGCTGCAAATGAATTCAGACTGCATATTGGAAAATATTATATTTCCAAAAATGAAATTGAAAAAGCTGCAGATTATTTTGCTGATCTTGTTAATAGTCCGGCTATTGATGACGAGGATTTTTATAATGCAAAAATACATTTGGCTGAACATTACTACTTAAAAAATGATGATGTTAAAGCACTGTATTATTACAAGATAGCAGATGATCATATCAAGCTTAATGATCCGCTTATATACTTCCATTATGCTGTTGTTCTAAATGAACAGGGAAGAAAAAAAGAGGCTGAAGATAAACTTATTTTTCTTGTAAATAATGCGGAAAGATTTGAAGAATATCCAAAAGTTATCCAATATTTCACAAAAACTTTACGAGAGTCAAAGGATTACAAAAACGCAATTAAATATCAGTTGCTTCTACCTGAAAAGAGTAGGAATGATGATACTTATAAACTTCTTGCAAGTGATTATGAAAAGTTAGGCAATGATGAAAAGTCAAAAGAAACCCTGATGTATATTGTAGAAAAAAGTGAGGACGATCTGGCAAAACTTGCTCATCTGCAGTTTACTACAAACGATCTTGAAATGGCAAAATATACTTATGCTGATCTTGCTAAAAACAATAAATCTAATTTGGGATATTATGAAATGCTCGGTCGGATTAATTTTATTCAGGAGAATTACCTTGAATCTGCTGTGAATTACAAAAAAGTAATTGATAAACTGGGAGATAAATTTAATGGATATGACAATATCAAAGTAGTAGCCAAAGAGAATATTATAGCCCTATATAGAATTGAGAACAGACCGAAAGCTGAGAAACTCGCCAAGAAATTTAAGAATCAATTAACCGATAAAGACAAAAATGAAATTGAAGTTAACCGCGGAATTTATTATAAAAAAATCGATAAAAAGAAAGCTGAATCAATATTTACAAAATTATTGAAAAAGAAGAACTTAACCAGCGATGTAATGATAAATGCTTATTTCTGGCGGGGAATTGTAAGATTGGAAAAAGAAGAATTAGATAAAGCGGAAGAAGATTTCTCCACTGTCGCAAATTCGATCGATATTAATATGAGCAATCAGGCACATCTCAAACTGGGAACAATTAATTTTTCCAAAGAAAATTACCAGAAAGCACTTTCTCATTATTATAAAGTAATAGAAAATGATGAAGATGGAAAACTTGCTTTTGATGCTGCCCGAAATTTTGCCTTTGTCTGCAAAACAATGAAGGAATGGCAAAAAGCAATAGCTGCTTACCAGATAATTCTGGAGCGTTGGGGAGATGAAGAGTTAGAAGCAAAAACTGTTTTTGATATTGCCTTCTGCCACTTCCGTGATAAAAAATATTCACATGCCATTGAAATGTTCACCCGTGCAATTCCTCTTTTAAAAGAGAAAGAAACTCAGGCGGAAGCTCAATATTGGATCGGGGAATCACTATTTGGAATGGAAAGCTATGAAGCAGCAGTTTCGGAATTATTAAAAGTCGGATACAATTATCCTCAATTTACTCAGTGGGCTGCTTCTGCTGAGTTGAAAGCGGGAGAAGCTTACCAGAATAATAATCAGTTTGATAAAGCGGTACAAATATATGAACGTGTTATCAGTAAATACGGCAAGTACAGTCAATGGGGAACAGAAGCCGGTAACCGATTGCAAACTTTGAAATAATATACTTTTGTCATCTGTCACACTGAGTAGGAGCGGAGTGACGTATCGAAGTGTCGACCCAATTTACTATTTCTCATTATCCTTCGATACATCCGGCAAAACCGGACACTCAGGATGACAAATAGTGTTTTTATTGATACAGAATGTAATAAAACAGCGAATAAAAGAAAACAAAGGGAAAAGATTAATTATGGATTTTTTGTTTGTGTTTGTTCGTAAACCTTCGCAACGGTTGAAAACCTTGCGAATGGTTGGGAAAAGTATTTAGAGGAAAAGAGACTCTTCGTGAGAAGAATTGTAATCCCGAAAGCTTTCGGGACTCAGAGAGACAGATATTATCAGAAAAAATATCAGTGAGTATCAGTGTTCATCAGTGGTTAATAAGGAGAGATAATTTTGAAATTAGCAGTTGATCTTCATTCCCATTCCGGGTATGCCGGAGGAGTGGGACAAATTGAACTTACCGCAGTTTCCAAAACAATGAAGCTGAAGGGAATCGATGTTTTTGGAACTGGAGACTGCATTTTCCCACCGAGAACAGAAGAGCTAAAACAGGAATTAAAAGAAGTGAACGAAGGATTATTTGCTCTTCCCAAAGATAATAGCAAATTTCTTTTACAAACCGAAGTTATCTTTTCTACTAAATTAGCGCACAAAAGAAATAAAACAATTGCTCATCATATCATTCTTTTCCCAAATTTTGAATCGATATATAAAATGCAGATATTGATGAATAAATGGAAAATGAAGAACACTATCGGCAGACCGTTCATAACCAGCAATACTCAAAAAGAATTGGAAGATCAGCTTTTTGAGATTCATAATATTCATCCGCTTATTGAAATTATTCCGGCTCACGTAATGACGCCTGACGGTATCTTTGGAAGTAAGAATAATCTTGATGAATTGAGTGAATTCTATGGGAAATTTCTCTCCAAAATAAAAGCGATTGAAACCGGTTTAAGCGCAGATCCGAAAATGTTAGAGAAGATCCCTGATCTTGCAGACCTAACATTTATTTCTAATAGTGATTGTCACAGTGCTGCCCTGAACAGGATCGGTAGAGAATTCACAATTTTGGATGTAGATCAAATTAATTGCAAAAGTATAATTAATTCTATCCGACAGAATAATGTAATGATGACAGCAGAATTTAATCCGGCAGAAGGAAGATATTATCTTACCGGACATAGAGCAGATAGAAAAGGGCATTCACATAAAATGATCTTTGCGGATGAATTACCTCCAAAATTAATTTGCCCGGTTTGTAATAAAAAGATGAATCTGGGAGTACGGGAGAGGAGCATTCAACTGCAGGATGATTCTATTATTCCAATTACACGTAACTACCTCCACCTCATACCGCTTATCGAAGTTGTGGCTGCATCACAAAATTTAAAGAGCATTACTTCAAAAAAAGTAAGAGAAATTTTCGATATTATTATGAGCATTTTCCCCTCGGAAATCGCTTTATGGCAATCAGATAGCATTCAAGTTATGCTTGACAAAAGAATCGACCAAAAAACTATCAACCAGATTTTAGCTGTTAAGAAAGGTGATTTCATATTCCAACCACCTGGTTTTGACGGAGTTTATGGAAAATTAATTATAGGAGATAAATAGATGAATTCAAAACTTTTAATTGATCGAAGAAAAGGACTGATCAAACAATTGAAAGAAAAGGAACTGGTTATTGTGTTTGCAGCTTCCGTAGCCGAATATCCCAGAAATTTTCTGCAGGACAACAATTTTAAATATCTCACGGGATTGGATTTGCCGGATGTTACACTTGTAATAAGTAAGCAGAAAAAACCTGTGATTGATATCTTTATCGAGCGCGGAATTCCTGAAATGGAAGTATGGGAAGGTAAGAAGATGACAAAGAAGGAAGCTGCCGAAATTTCCGGAATTGTAAAAGTTTCCTACCTTGATGAATTTGAACGAAAGATTGGTTTCTATTTAAATAGTTGCAAGAAAGTTTATCTGAATATTGGATACAATAATATTGATAAACCACTCAATAAACAGCAGGATTTCATTACCAAAGCAAAACAGCATTTCCCACATATAACAGCAATGGATATGACGAAAATCATGATCCCTTTAAGAAGTGTGAAAACAAAATGGGAACTGGAACAGATGCAAAAAGCAATTGATGTAACGGGAGATGGAATCAAAAATATCATCAAGAGATCAAAGATTGGAATGATGGAGTATGAACTGGAAGCTGTACTGCAATATGAGATCACACGTAAAGGATTTAAGCACATGGGTTTCAAACCAATTATAGCATCCGGAGGCAATGCTGCAACTCTTCATTATGAACAGAATGATTCCAAAATTGGAAAGGATGAAATGGTACTTTTGGATGTTGGCGCTGCCTGTAATGGTTACAGTGCTGATATTTCAAGAACTTTCCCGGTTTCCGGAAAATTTACCAAACGACAAAAGGAAGTTTATTCCGAAGTTTTAAAAATAAATAAAATAATTATAAAAATGGTTAAACCCGGAATCGGGATGAAAGAACTGAACGAAAAAACTGTTGAATTGATCCAGAAAGCACTCATTAAACTAAAATTGATCAAAGATAAAAAAGATTATCGTAAGTATTATATGCATAGTATCGGTCATCATCTTGGAATGGATACTCACGATCTTGGCAAAAGGGATTCTGTCCTTGAAGTTGGAAATGTGATCACGATAGAGCCGGGTATTTATATCCCGGAAGAGAAGATCGGTGTGCGTATTGAGGATGATATTCTGGTTACAAAAACCGGATACAAAAATCTTTCCGAAAATATTCCCAAAGAGATAAAAGATTTGGAAAGATGACCCTGAAAAAGTCTCTTTCACGGATTCTTGCACTTGACTCTTTTAGGGTTGGAACTGAAGAAGAATTGAAAGAAACTTTGAAAGTGTTAAACAAGGTGTAAAATTGAGAGAAACATTTTCAAAGTAAATGAGAGGATAAAATGAAGATAGCAATTTATGCGGGAACGTTCGATCCCATCACAAATGGGCATATTGATATTCTAACAAAAGCTTCTAAAGTTTTTGATAAAGTTATTCTATCTGTTGCCGAAAGTACAGGGAAAGAGACAATATTTTCATTGGAAGAACGTTGTGGTCTTTGCGAAAAATCCGTAGCGCATAATAAAAAAATTGAAGTTATGAAATTCTCCGGTTTGGTTGTGGATTTTGCAAAAAAAGTTAATGCTCTTATAATGATCCGTGGATTACGGGCAGTATCGGATTTTGAATATGAACTCTCTCTGGCACTTATGAACAAAAACTTATGTGATGATCTGGAAACAGTTTTTTTTGTTCCGGAAAATAAATATCTATACCTGAGTTCAACAATGATCCGGGAGGTTGTAGGTCTTGGCGGTGATGTAAGCGGGTTTATACCTGAATGCGTAGAAAAAGCGCTTAAAGAAAAATTGAAGATTTGAGATTGAAGATTTGAGATTGAAGATTATCATTATGGCTTGTTATGTTTATAAATGAGGGAAAGCTGTCATCCTTGCGAATGCGGGGATCTAAGTATTAGCTACACCAAATAATTGGAGGGACGAGTGAAAAAAGCAGTTTTATTTTTTTGCTGTTTTATATTTATTCAGCTAAATGCTGAAATATTCATAAGAGATTATACTTATGATGCAAGTGAACTTGATAATAAACAAACAGCAAGAGAAAATGCCTTAACTCAAATAAAAACAATATTGATCGAAGAAATTGGTGTTCTTGTAATATCCGAATTAATAAATATTGAGTCAGAAATTGATGGTAAATTTCATGAGGTAACAATTAACAACACTGAATTGATTTCTGAGGGTATAACAAAGACAGAGATTTTAGAAGAAAATTGGGATGGTAAACAATTCTATTTAAAAGCAAAAATCAATATTGATCTCAATGATATTGAAGAAAGGTTATCAAAGCGTGATTCGCTAAGAGTAGGCTCAAACATGCAATCATCAGAAATTATTCAAATTGTTCGAGAATATAATATCAATAAAGAAAATGAAAACAGAAAAACAGAAATTATTAATGATTTAACAGAGATTTGTAAAAAGTATCGAAATGTGCAATGTTTTTACTTAATAGGTGAAATCCCAAACAAAAAATTACTTAATTCAAAAAAATCATTTTATATACCTCACGATGAAATAGTTGTTCTATTATATGATGAGACTATGTTTGGTAGTGCAAAAGATGGTTTGGCAATTTGTGGTAATGGAATTTATTGGCATAATAATTTTTCCGTTTCCTCAAATAAACATACTCTAAATTGGGATGAATTGTTAGATATTAATATTAAATACAACAGTCATACAGTATTTTTTGGTAATGGTAATAAATTAGACACTATGTATTGTGATCAATCAACATTAAAATTAGTAAAATTACTTAAAGAAATCCAAAAACTATTATCAACAAAATATATAAAAAAATATAGGAGATAATGAAATGAATCAACCCAAAAAACAAAAACTAAATATCAAACTTGATGAGCAGGTAGGAGAAGGAATATATTCAAATTTTTGCATGATAACAAATTCTCCTTCCGAGTTCATTATGGATTTTGGAAGAATAGTTCCGGGTTTGCCAAGTGCCAAAATATACAGCAGAATAATGACAACACCCCAGCATGCAAAACAATTCTTGAAAACACTTCAGCAAAACATTGAGAACTTTGAAAAAAAACATGGTGAGATCAATCTGCCCGGACAACACGAAGTGAAAGATATTGGTTTTAAGAGCCAACCACAAAACTCTTGACGGATGTATCAGAAAATAAGTTTTTGATTTTTCTGAAAAATATTTAGATAGATAATAGATTAATTAAGGAGTCATAATAATGAGGAACAGAAAAATTCGTGGTTTGATCATCCTTGTAGTTATGCTGGTTACAGCATACTATTTCTTGCCGATGGTCGTTCCAAACCTACCTTCATTCTGGACGACTAAACGATTGAAACTCGGTTTAGACCTTCAGGGTGGTTCTCAAATCCAATTGAAAGTTGATGATTCTAAACTTCCTGAAAACGAAAAAGAGGACGCAATCAAAACTGCTTACGAGATAATTCGTAATAGAATTGACCAGTTCGGTGTTGCAGAACCATTAATTCAGAGAGTTGCAAATACAAACAGGATCATCATACAATTGCCGGGGTTAAAAGATCCGAGTAGAGCTAAAGAACTTATTGGGCAAACCGCTATACTTGAATTCAAATTTGTAGCTTCTTCCGAACAAATGCAGGAAACATACGAGACAATGGATAAATTCCTTCAAGAAAATATAGAGAAATATGATTTCCTGGAAGAATTTACTGATGTTGAAGAAACTGAAGAAATTATTGATGTATTAGGAACAGAAGAAGATATAGAAGATGCTTCTTATGATAATGCAATGATCTTTACAGATCTTACAACTTCCAAAGAT
>JAUVKM010000189.1 GCA_030596265.1 Candidatus Cloacimonadota bacterium | reverse complement strand
AGGGTTAGGTGACAAATCATTTAATGACGCTGCGATGGAAGGGATGAAAAAAGCTAAAGAGCAATACGCTATCGAATATGATTATGCTGAGCCTTCTGCTATTACAGAATATGAGACATATCTGGCTCAATTCGCTAATTCTAAAAAATATGATCTCATCATTTCAATCGGTTTCGATCAAGCTGATGCACTAAACAAAATTTCAAAGCGGTTTGAGAAGCAGAATTTTGCTATAATCGATATGGTAGTGATGAATCCTAACGTTGCTTCTTATGTTTATAAGGAACAAGAACGCGGCTTTTTGGTGGGATATGCTTCTGCGCTTATGACGATTAAAGCAGATGATGTAAGAATTAATGAGGATAAGCTTGTTGGTGTTATTGGTGGAATGAAAATACCACTAATTGATGCTAATATTGCTGGGTTCATGACTGGAGTTAATTATGCTGATAATGGTGTGAAAGCAATTCATTCTTATGTAAACCATTGGGCAGATCCTGCTAAAGGTAAGGAACTCACTCTCTCTATGTATGAGCAGGGAGCAGATATTGTGTGGGGCGCTGCCGGCAGATCTGGTTTAGGTGTGATCAATGCTTCAAAAGAGAAGAATTTCTATTCGATCGGTGCAGATTCAGATCAAGGTTATCTTGCTCCCGAAAATGTACTTACAAATGGGATGAAGCGTGTTGACAATACAGTCTGCATAGCTATCAAAGATGTGATTGATGGTAAATTTGAAGGTAAAATTTATTCACTTGGCATTAAAGAAGATGCTTTGGGATATTCTGTAAATATTTTACCTGAAGATGTAATTGCTGAATTAGAAATTGTTAAGAAGAAAATCATCGCTGGTGAAATTGAAATTCCAGCCACAATAGAAGAAGTTAAATAGTTTCAAATACTGGGAACGATTGAAAAATCGTTCCCTTTTTTATTATTAAAAAACACTGATTTTGAATATTATAGAATTTAGGAGCATTACAAAAAAATTCGGCGATTTTATTGCCAATGATAAAATTGATCTGACTATTAAAAAGGGTGAAATCCATTGTCTACTCGGAGAAAATGGTGCCGGCAAAACAACCTTGATGAACAACCTTTTTGGGCTTTATAATCCTGAAGAAGGCGAAATATTCCTAAGAGAAAAACTTTGTAAGATCGATAATCCGCATAAAGCTATAGAACTGGGATTAGGAATGATACATCAGCACTTCATGTTGATTGATAGACTTACCACTACAGAAAATATTATTGTTGGTGAAGAACCGTTGAAGAACGGCTTGGTTGACATGAAGAAAGCCCGAGAGCAGGTTAAACAAATCTCCGATAATTATCATCTTACCGTAAAAACAGATGAGAAAATTGAGAACATATCGGTTGGCGAGCAACAGCGTGTAGAAATACTGAAAGTTCTTTATCGAAAAGCAGAAATATTGATTTTTGATGAACCAACTGCCGTTCTAACCCCTCAGGAAGTCAATAATCTCTTCACTACTCTAAGAGAACTGAAAGCAGGTGGAAAAACCATTATTTTTATAACTCATAAACTTGAAGAAACAATGAGTATCTCAGACAGAGTGACCGTTTTACGGAAAGGAAAAGTGATCGGCACAGTAAATACTTGTGAAACAAGCCCTAAAGAACTGGCAAGAATGATGGTTGGTCGTGAAGTTCTTTTAAATGTGAATAAAGAAAAAGGTGTCATTGGGGATAAGGTTCTTGAAGTAAAAGACCTCTCTCTAATTGGAAGACATAAAAATCTTTTATTAAAGAATATCAATATTTCTATCCGTAAGGGAGAAATTGTAGGTCTTGCTGGAGTATCAGGGAATGGTCAATTGGAATTGGAAGAATGTCTTACCGGACTGCGGAAAGTAACAAGCGGAAAAATAATTCTGGAAGGAGAAGAAATTACGCATACTCCTACCGGTATTAGACGGAAGAAGGGATTTTCCCATATTCCATCTGATAGATTAAAAAGAGGTTTGGTTTCCACTTATGATCTAAAAAAAAATATAATCCTGGGGAATCAGGATAACTTTACTAAAAACGGATTTTTACAACAAAACGATATTAATGAATACTGCAAAGAAGTTATGGAAAAATTTGATGTCCGCTGCCAATCATTCAATGATACTGCAGATAATCTTTCAGGAGGTAATCAGCAAAAGCTAGTGATCGGAAGGGAACTTTCTACAGATCCGAAATTTATATTAGCAGCTCAACCCACACGTGGTGTCGATGTAGGTGCAATAGAATTTATCCATAATACTATTCTGGAAATGAGAAAGCAGAATAAAGCAATTCTCTTGATATCTGCAGAATTGGAAGAACTCCTCTCACTTGCCGATAGAATATTGGTGATCTACGAAGGAGAAATTATCTCTAAAAGAAGTAGTTATACAAAAGAAGAATTGGGTCTGCTTATGGCAGGAAAAACAAATCCTGAAGAAGAAAAGAAAAGACTTGAGAATAGAATACAAAATGATTAAAATATTAAAAAAATACGAAAATTCCATCTATTCCCTTACTGCAATATTGTTAGCATTTTTAGTTGGAGCCATTTTGATTCATCTTTCCGGATTCAGCGTAATTAAGGCTTATTCCGCCCTATTTGATGGAGCGTTTGGAAGTATTTTCAATCTTACACAGACTCTTATGAATACGATCCCGTTAATTTTCACAGGATTAGCTGTGGCAATTGGTTTTAAATCGGGATTATTCAATATTGGCGGTGAAGGTCAAATGTATTTTGGCGCCTTTGCAACTGCAATTGTGGCTATTTATTTAAGTTTTCTTCCCAGTTATATTTTAATACCTCTTATATTGATAATTGGTGGACTTGCCGGAAGTATATGGAGCTTTCTGCCGGGATATCTTAAAGCTAAAACAGGTGCTCATGAAGTTGTTACTACAATTATGATGAACTATATCGGAATACTGACAACTAGCTACCTGCTGCTGAAATATTTCAAAGAAGAAGGTCCGATCCCTCAAACAGTTTTAATTCCTGAATCTGCCAGATTACCTGAATTGGTTGAGTATTCCAGATTAACGTGGGCTATTTTTATCGCTGTTTTTGTTATTATTATCATAGATATATTTTTCAAACGTACAAATTTGGGTTATAAAATCCAAACTGTAGGTGAAAACCGTTCTGCTGCAGAATATGCAGGAATAAATTCCAATAAGATGATGGTGCTTTCTATGATGATAAGTGGATTTGTAGCCGGATTAGCCGGTTCTACAATTGTTATGGGTGTTTTGCACAGATTCATTACAAACTTTTCACCGGGATACGGATTCACAGGAATTGCTGTGGCAGTGTTGGGAAAAAACAAGCCGTGGGGTGTGTTATTTGCTGCTATTCTATTCGGGGCTTTGCAAACCGGTGGCATAACAATGCAGCTTTTTGCCAAGATCCCCATGGATCTCATGGTTGTAATTCAGGGCTTGGTAATTCTTTTTGTAGCAGCACCAATATTAATAAAAAAACTCTTAAGGAAATAGAATATGCAGGAAATATTAGAAGTTATATTCAATATCAATACATTTTCTGCAGCTATAAGAATTTCGGTTCCATTAGTATTCGCAGCGATTGGTGGTGTATTTTCTGAACGGGCAGGGATAATAAATTTAGGTTTAGAAGGCATGCTTCTTACCGGTGCTTTTGCCGGCGTACTGGGATCTTATCTTACCGGTAATCCATATATCGGTATTTTATTTGCAATTATGGGTGGAGCATTGATCGGTTTCATTTTTGCATTGTTCACTATCAAATTCGAAGCAAATCATGTAGTTGCCGGAGTGGGTTTGAATATTCTCATGTTAGGAATTACAACCTGGCTGATGCAGATACTCTGGGGTTCAAGAGGAACCTCTGTAAATGTAACAGGATTAGGCGAGATTACTATTCCCATTTTATCTTCAATTCCCATTCTTGGAAAACTTTTCGGCTCGCATAATATATTGGTGTATGTGATGTTCATTGTTGTAGTTTTCTCCTGGATAATATTGTTTAAAACTCCTTTTGGACTCAGATTGAGAGTTGTGGGTGAGCATCAGAAAGCTGCCGATACACTTGGGATTAAAATAAGAAAGATCCAATATACAAGCTTGATATTTAGTGGAGTACTATGCGGACTTGGTGGTGCATATCTTTCTCTGGGGCATTTAAACTGGTTCAGCATGAATATGTCTGCCGGCAGGGGTTACATGGCATTAGCAGCAAATATTTTTGGTGGATGGAATCCATTGGGTGCATTTGGAGCCAGTTATTTATTTGCTTATACCGATGCGCTTCAAATGAGAATGCAAGCTCTCAATCTTAATGTTCCTAACGAAATAATACAGATGATACCCTACATCCTGACAATTCTTGTTCTAGCTGGAGCAATGATCCGTTCACGTCCTCCGGCAGGATTAGGAAAACACTATAAAACGAATAGGTAATATGTACTAATTCTTTGGAAAATTCTATGGAGAAATAAAGTGAAAAAAATAATAATGATAACCATACTGCTGGTTGTAATAACAGCCATTCTGGCAGAGGAGCAAAATATGAATAGCATTTATGATTTTAAAATGGTAAGTATAGAGGGTGATACTCTTCAACTTAGTGAATACACAGGGAAAGTGCTGCTGATCGTGAACACTGCAAGTAAATGTGGTTTTACTTATCAATATGAAGGTTTGGAAAAATTATTTAAAACCTATAAAGATCAGGGACTTGTGATTTTGGGATTTCCAGCTAATAATTTTTTAAAACAAGAACCGGGCAGCGATGAAGAAATCGCCACTTTTTGCAGTATCAATTATGGTGTAACCTTTCCCATGTTCAGCAAGATCTCGGTTAGAGGAAAAGATATACATCCGCTTTATAAATATCTCACATCCAAAGAA
>JAUVKM010000147.1 GCA_030596265.1 Candidatus Cloacimonadota bacterium | reverse complement strand
GCAAGAGAAGTTCTTCGCATTGCAACTCGTGGAGGTGCTGCAGCTCTTGGCAGAGATGATATAGGAGAATTATCAATTGGAAAACAAGCAGATATATCTCTTTTCTCCATCGATCAGTTGGAATATGCAGGATCGCTTTCAGATCCGTTGGCAGCACTAGTTTTTACTCAACGCATGAGACCAGTAGATTATCTGATCATTAACGGAAAGATCCGCATTAAAAAAGGAAAATCAGAAATTGATCTGAAAAAACTTATTAGTAATCACAATAGAATTAGTTCTGAATTGATAAGCAAAGCACAACAAAATACAGGTATTGATTTCTTGAATAATAAAACATAAAAAACAGCTAACAAAAACTAACAAAGAAATGAAGCTTATTGTTAAATTATTAATTGTTGAAAGTCTGGAATAATTGAAAAGAAAATTACAAACTAAAATTTTTTATTTTGGTTTTTGTTCGTTATAGTTCGTTGTTAATTAAATTCATTAATCTTAAGGAAACTTATGAAGTTATTTTATAATGCACAGTTTTATACAATGAAAGAAGAAGGTGACATTGTCTCTGCAGTATTGGTAGATAATAATGGATACATCAAAGAAACTTTTATTCAAACTCCAGAAATTGAGAATATTGAGAAGGTCGATCTCAGAAAAAGTTTCGTTTACCCTGGGTTCATTGATACTCATACTCACTCATTTGAGGGTGGATTATACACCCTAAACGCAAATCTGGAAAATGTCACAAGTTTAAGTGAAGTTTTTGAAATTTTGTCCAAAACAAAACCGGTTAGCGGAAAGATCTTTGCCTTTCATTTTGATGAAAATAACGTAAAAGAAAAGAGATTCCCAACACTAAAAGAACTTGATACTATTTTCCCGGATATTCCTCTCATTCTAAGACGGGTTGATGGGCATAGCTGTGCAATAAATTCTAAAGCTGCCAAAATGATAGATTGGGAGAAACCGCTTCCTTCAAACTTTGACGGTTATCTTTTTGGAAGAGCAAATGGAAAAGCTTCAAATTGGTTTCATAGGGATTTAACGGATGATGCAATTTTACAAGCCTATCAACAAGCTGCACAAATTGCTCTACAAAACGGTCATACCACAATTCACACGATGATCGGCGATGCTTATTCTGATATTAAACATTACAAACTGATCAAAGAGAATCTGCATCTATTTCCAATTGAATTCATTTTGTATCCTCAAATAACAGATGTTGATATTGCATTAGAAATCGGTTCTCCCAGAATTGGTGGATGTGTTCTAGCTGATGGTTCTTTTGGTTCACACTCCGCAGCTTTATTAGAGCCATATTCCGACAAGCCTGAAACTTGCGGGATTTTATATCGTTCCAATGATTTCTGGCAAAATTTTATTAATAAAGCTCATAAAAATAATTTGCAGGTTGCTGTTCATTGTATTGGCGATGCTGCGATCTCTCAAATACTTAGTTGTTACGAAACTGTTCAAAGAGAAAATCCAAAAGATCTGAAACACATGATAATTCATAATGAACTTAACAATGATGAAATGCTGGATAGAATGGCAAAGGCAAATGTGAGTGCAGTAATGCAGCCTATGTTTGATAGATTATGGGCTGGGAAAAATGGACTTTATGAGAAACGACTGGGAACAATGAGAGTTTCCCAAACCACAAGACTTGCTTCAATTTGCAATAGGAATATTTTACTCACTGGTGGTTCTGACTGGTATATAACTGATATGAATGCTTTAATGGGAATTGATGCTGCAACCAGAATCCATAATGAGAAAGAACAACTCACTTCTTACCAGGCTATCAAGATTTACACAAAAAATGCAGCAGTTCTTTCCGATGACGATAATAGATTTGGAACAATTGAAAAAGGGAAATTAGCTAATTTTGTCTGTTTGAAAGAAAATATTTTAGAGAGTAATTCAATAAAGGATATTCCAATTAATTCTGTGGTTGTAAAAGGTGAGCAGAAGTTGATTTGATTTTGTTTATTCTCAGTAAAAAGAAAATTAGCAACGAACTATAACGAACAAAAAAATATCAGAAATTTTGAGTTAGCAAAGCTTCACCTGTTCCCCTTCATAAGGGGAAATAAAAAGGGGTTTCTTATTATTTTTCAAATTTTCCTGTCACACTGAGTAGGAGCAAAGCCCCGATAAATCGGGGAAGTGTCGAGAACACATCTTTGATTCTTTCACTATCCTTCGATACTTTCCGGCAGCTGCCGGAAAACTCAGGATGACAATTTTATTTTAACAAAACCATCTTCTTAACAAATGCATAATTATCTGTTTTCAGTTTAAAGAAATAAATTCCTGAACCACAATTTTCTGCATTCCAAAAGTAATCATGTTTTCCCGAACTAAACTTTTTAGATACCAGTATTTGTCCCTTTACATTAAAAATAGTTAAGATCCCACTTTCTTTTTCAATGATGTCAAATTTGATATTCGTTACTGGATTAAAAGGATTGGGATGGTTTTGATATAATTTTGTTTCAAGAGGAATAATTTCAAGTTCAGTACCAGTACCAGCAACTTCGATATAATCTACTTTGATCTCCGTATCTTCATTTGTGCCATCACTGACAGTTAATGTTACTGTAAATAAACCAGCTTCTGTATAAGTAAATAATGGATTCTGTTCGTTGGAATCAATTGTTCCATCATTATCGAAATCCCATTGCCAGGAAACGATTTCTCGTGAATTTGTATTCTCCAAAACCCTTGATTGTTTATAATTATTAGAATTTCGCATTAATGTAGAAAGACCACCTGTTGATAAATCAGTAAATTGAACTTCAAGTGGTTGTAAACCGGAAAGTAGATTTGCTTCGAAATCAGCAATTATTGGTTCAGCAATTGTAATATAATCCACTTTTGTTTCCGTATCAGTATTTGAGCCATCACTTACAGTTAATGTTACAGTGTATAAACCAGCTTCTGTATATGTAAAAAATGGATTCTGTTCGCTGGAGTCAATTGTTCCATCATTATCGAAATCCCATTCCCAGGAAACAATTTCTCGTGAATTTGTACTCTCTAAAACCTTTGATTGTTCATAACTTTTTGAATTTCGTATTAATGCTGGAAGACCACCTGTTGATAAATCAGTAAATTGAACTTCAAGCGGTACCAAACCGGAAAGTGGGTTTGCTTCGAAATCAGCAAGTATTGTTTCACCAACTGTAATATAATCCACTTTTATTTCCGTATCAGTATTTGAACCATCGCCTACAGTTAATGTTACTGTGTACAAACCAGATTCTGTATAAGTAAATAATGGATTCTGTTCGCTGGAGTCAATTGTTCCATCATTATCGAAATCCCATTCCCACTCTATTATTGGATTACCTAACAAACCAGGAATAGAAAGGTCAGTGAAATTTACAACTAAAGGAACTGTACCAATTGTTAGATCGGAATTAAAATCAGCAACAAGCATATAAGGAAATTGATCGAAATAGAAAGCACCCATATCTGCAATTGTCCCATCTGGGTCGGGGAATGAATTTGGATCACCAGCATCGACACAAGGGGAAGAAGATGTTAAATGATAATCTTTATTCCCAATGTCTACAAATAAAGGGTCTAGTTGAATATTCATATACACATCGCAACTATCTCCATTGGCATTAGTAGTTACATTTACTCCCATCCACTGTCCACAATTATAAAAATTACCATTTTCGTTGTTAAAAAAATTTGAGTATGTTATTGAAGGAGTGCCTGATGATACACAAATACCAAAACCATCCATATTATCAGATACTATAGAATTTACTATACTCGGGTTACTATTGTAACAATGAATCCCAGCTCCAACGTATCCATAGCCCCCCGAATTACCTGTTATTGTCATGTTCTCCATACATGGACTAGTGTTGGAAAGATAAATCCCAGCACCAGGACTATCAGCAGTATTATTTGCTATAATAACATTCTTAAACGTACTTCCATTTATAAAATCATAAATTAAATAAATCCCACCGCCAGGTCCATCCGCATAGTTATCTATTATTGTTACATTCTCTAAATTAATGTCAGAAGCATAAGAAAATATTCCACCACCATAACCATCGGAATAATTATCTGATATAATTACATTCTCTAAGCTTATATTGGATGCCCAACAGTAAACCCCACCTCCTCCAGGATATGGACCAATATAGCTATTAGAAACAATTATGACATTCTCTATACTAGGTGTAGAATAGTTGGAACTGTATATTCCACCACCTCCTTGATTTGATCTACCATTCTGTATTGTAAAGCCACTTAAAACTGCTGTAGATTCTCCACTATGAAAAGTAACTACACTGCCAACATTGTTTGGCCAGTCAGCATCAATAATTGTTAGGGAAATATAAGACGTATCCTGAGTAGTTAAGAATAATGAAGCAACAGTTATATTTTTTCCACAATAATCAATTGTCTCATAATAAGTACCGGGTTGGACAAGAACGGTATCGGCAGCAAAAGCGTGATCTATAGCAGTCTGAATTGTTGAGAATACCGATGGCACATTTAATATTGTTGTATGCTCTAATAATGTAATATCAGGAAGTGTTGTATTTGAAAATAAACTTTGATTAGTTTGCCATTCAAAAAAATAATCATCTTTTGAATAAGTGATGTCATAAATTCCATTTTCAATATCAACAACGTAATATCCATTTGAATTTGTATAAACTGTATATATTGAATCACTTGGTGCAATCATTTCAAAGTAAATTTCAATTCCAGAATGGTTTGTTTGGTTTTCTAAAAAGGCATAACCATCAATTGTAATAGCAAAGACAATATTTGTTATAAAAACTAAGCCTATCAAAATAATTATTTTTTTCATTTTTTTTCCTTTTTTACTTTTTTTCACAAATCATGGCTAATATTTAAATAATGGGCTTTAGATTACTTAGCACAGAAATTAAATCTATTTTATGATAACAAATTTCCAAGGTTTTTTGGTACATGATGTCCCTTTTTTATGCTGTGATTATCAATTATTTTAACCACACACAATAAGGTTCCGTCAGTTTAGCTACTGCGACAATTCCACGACACCGAGATTTCATTCTGTCTGGATGTATTGATCTGTCTTTTTGAATAGCACAAACAGTAGAACAACCCTGCCTGAATACAATGGGTTGTTCTTCATTAGAAAAATCACAATATTTCCATAGATCAATTGTTCCGTTTACAGTAGATGTCATTTTGTCGAAAATAAGAGCAGCGGCACCATAATCAATTTTTCCTGTGACAGGACTGACTCCTTTTGGAATTTGAAACCATTTTTTTTTATCAGTAGAGTATTCTCTTGCAGTTTCGTTATTTTTTGCAGGCTGGGTACCACCCTTGGAAGCTGGTTCAACGAAAATAGCATAAACAGGTAAAGACATACAAATTTTTTGTACTTGAATTGGGCTTGCTTTTGGTGATCTCATTAGCCAGAATGTTTTGCCAGTTTGGTCAATATCAGTAATTTTTCTATCAAAAATGGAATCAGCGTCTTCACCGGCATGTGCTCCCATAACGCTAATTATGCACCGATTACTTTTTAATGCTTTTTCAAGTAGTGTCATTTTTTTTCTTCTAATATTCTTTCAGTTTCAATTTTCAGTACACAATTTTATATTTTACTTAATTATAATCATTTTATTGTATTGTGATTGCATATTCTCATTTCTAATTCCGTAAAAATAGACTCCGGATGCATAATTAGAAACATTCAAAGTATAAAAGTTATTATCAGTTTCAATTTTTTCAATTCTTTGCCCTCTGGCATTATAGACTATTATCTCAGTCTTTTTACTCTGTGGATTACTGAACATTATATCTGTCGAACTTCTCGCTGGATTAGGAAAATTAAAACATAAATTACCTTTTGCGACAATATCATCTTCTACATTAACCAACCCAG
>JAUVKM010000166.1 GCA_030596265.1 Candidatus Cloacimonadota bacterium | reverse complement strand
CTGCTTCCATTTCTTTCTCAGAATATGCGGTTTCACCTGTTTGTCTGAAAAAGATAGTTACTTTCTCTACATCAGAGAATCCTTCCCTGATTTCAAGATCCAGTATTATTCTTTTCCCGGTTACTAAATTTATAGGCTGTTCATGATTAAAGGTGATCTCAGAAAAGAGAGGAACTAAAATGAACAGCAAAAATGTGAATATGAATACTTTCTTCATCATTACCTCTATTCTAATTCAATCTTTATAGATCTTTTTTCTCCAGCATCGTTTTTCAAGTTAATATTCAGGATTTCTGTTAATGGAACATCGTAACCTTCCATTTCACCTTCTTCAATAACACTCAATATTATCTCGTTCTCACCTGTAGAATGAGCTTTCTGTCCTTTTCCAACATCAGCCTCTTTGTTGTCTTTCTTATTTTTCATGTTCACAACACCTTCAAGAGTGAAAAGATCTGTAAAGCCATTCTCATCAACAAAAAGAACAAATTTGGTTCCTTTAACTGAAACGACTGTTGTAGGAGTATCAACAATGAATTCACCGGTGTTCTTAGTTACCTTTGCCCATAATTCACCGAGTTTCATAGTACTTTTTTTATTCAGTTTTCCATTTGTCTTTTCTGCACTTATTGTAAGAATACTATTGGGAAAAAGCTTTAGAACAGAACTTCCATCAATGAATTTGACAAAGGCAAAAGATTCTTCCTTACTTTCTAATACATCATTATTCTCTAATTCTGATCCATCCTTAGCTTTGAGATTCTCTTCTTTATGTGTAAGAATGACATCACCTTTAACCTTAAGAGCAATTCCAACCGATTCTTGAGCGATCAAAGAGATCGCAAAGATAAACATTAATGTTATGATAAGTATTTTCTTTTTCATTTTATTCTCCTATTCAACAGTAATTTTTATAGGTTCAATATTGCCGGATGATATCTCATCAAGTATTTCCATTAGGTCTTCTGCAGATATTTCACTTCCTCTCCAGATGATATTATCTAGAGTATATCCTGCTTCGAGCAGACTAATAATTTCATCTACACCATCAATATCCAATTGATTTAAGAAATTAATGAGAATCTGTAAACTTGACTCTTCAGAAGCAGAATCTGAAAGTCTGAATAAATACATTGTGCTTTTATATTCACTCTCAGATGCGGCAATTGGGCTCATAACTATAGCAGAAACTTGCCAGGCATAAGTTTGATTCAGTACAAACTCGGGTGCACTGGGTGGATAGGAAAAACTGGTTCCTCCAATATTCATCTCTACAAAATGTGGTTCCAACATCTCAATCTCTTCAACAGTATCATATACACCATCTAATTCATAGATCCTTATTGTATATTCCTCCAAATTGGAAAACCAGATAAAATTAGGAAATGGTTCTGAAATATTGGTTACTCCCAAGCCAATCGGATTTCCAGGAGTTATAAGAGAAATAGATATTGGAAAACGAATTACAATTACTGCCGTTGCTAGATTTGAAAGTAAAGTTCCATTTTGATCATTTTCATAGATACCAATTGTAAAAACATAGTTACCATCAGGCATTCTTCCGGTATCAATTATCAGGTCTTCAATATTATCCAGGAAATCATCAAAATTTTGATCAATTCTGAAATCTTGATGATCAATCGAACTAACTATGTCCGAACTTGAGATTGGATATGAAGGGAATTGCCCTGGAATGTTCGGTGTTAGTGTAATTTCAGCCTGCTCATTTTCCCAACTCATCTCGCAATACAAAACAGCATTTGATGGATAATCCCCAGATATTGTAATATGAAAAAGAATAGGTTGCAAATTAGGCTCATCAGGATTAAAATTTGCCGGATACAATACATTATAAGTCTTAATGACTTGTGTTTGTTCATCAATCAATAACCCTTGTGCAAAAAGACTTAAAGAAATTGATAAAATTAAAATGACTAAGATTTTTTTCATTTTTTCCTCCAAAATAAAATTTAACGATTTAGTGAAAGCTCTATGATCTTATAAAGAAGTTCTTTAAAACTTATGCCTGCTTCTTTGGCAGCCATTGGAGTTAAACTTAATTGCGTCATCCCGGGTAGGGTGTTAACTTCTAAAAAATAGAAATCTTTTTCATCATAACGGAAATCAACCCTTCCATAAATTTCGCACCCGAAAAGAGTAAAGACATCCATAGCTTGTTTCTGAATGATCGATACTTCATCACTATTGAGCTTAGCAGGAACTTCGTAGATCGTTTTACCTTTGGTATATTTGTTTTTATAATCATACCAGCCATCATTTGGGATTATCTCGACAACCGGTAATGCTTTTTTCCCTAATATTGTAACTGTGAGTTCTCTTCCATCTATAAATTGCTCAATAATTGCCTTCTCGCTGTATCCAAAGGCATATTTTAATGATTCATCCAACTCACTTTCTTCATTTATGATACTAATTCCAACTGATGAACCGGAATCATTTGGTTTTATCACCATCGGAAAGCCAACATGATTAATAATAGGTTTATAATCATATTCATAATCTTTATAAACAAGTCTGCGTCTGGGAAGCTTAATTTTAATGTAATTGGCAAGAATGCCCGAAATATATTTATCCATTGAAATTGCACTGGCACGTTGGGCAGAACCCGTAAAAGGTATATTATTCAGAGTAAGGAGTGCTTGGATCCTGCCATCTTCACCTTCGGCTCCATGCAAACCGTTAAAGACTATATCCGGTTTTAACTCATTTATTCTTTTTATCATTTCAGAGTAAGAATCAAATTCTGCCGGGTCTAATAATATAACATTTTTTCCATTTTCATTAAGAGCTTTCTTAATTTCTTTAGAGGAAGTTCTCGATACATCAGCCTCTTCAGAATATCCACCCGATAAAATAATTATACTCTTTAATTTAATCATATACGTTTTATTCTTATCTAAAAGAATTATGTCAAGAATATTAAGATTTTAGTTTTTGATAGATTTCAAATCATTTAAAAAATTCGGATAGGATTTTGCGATAGCTGAAGCATTTGTTACGTTAATTTGAGGGAATATTAGTTTTGAAATATGAAAAGCCATCACTAATCGATGATCATTATAAGAATCGAGTGTTTCATTTCCGGGGATTCTACTTAATGGATTAATCGTTAACATCCCATTATTATAAGATATCTTTGCACCAATTCTCGATAATTCCACAACTAATGCATCAATTCTACTTGATTCTTTATATTTTAAATGTTTAATGTTTATAATAGTTGTTTTAGAATCTGCAAACAGTGCGAGTACAGCAAGGGTCGGAACTTGATCAGGCATATTAATCATATCAACAGAAATACCTATCAGTTCTCCACGGCTAACACTAATTTTATCTTCACCTATCACTATTTTCGCACCCATTTTTTCTAATATGGATAGAAATTCATAATCCGCTTGCAAAGAAGTTTTAGATATTGTATTTGTGGAAATTACAGACCTGCTTAATGCTCCTAAAGCCCAGAAATAACTAGCTGAAGAAAAATCCGGTTCTATTAAATATTCTCTGAGATCATTATATTCCTGACCTGCTTCAATAAATATCCTGCTGCCATCAAAATCTACAATAACACCAAAATCCTGCATGATCTTAATTGTCATATCAATATAAGTGCGAGATACAATATCACCTTCTAAAAAAAGTTCTAGATCATTTTTATAAGATGGGGCTATTAATAACAAGGAACTAATGAACTGACTCGAAATATCAGCTGAAACATCTATGATACCACCTTTTAAGAGTGATCCCCTTACTCTTAATGAATCATCTTCCATCTGAATTGAAGCATTCATTAGATTGAGAATTTGCGTTAATGGCTCTATTGGTCTTCGTTTTAATTGATCTGAAATATTGATATTGTATTGTGATTTATAGATTGCTGCTACTCTGGCAGTAAGAAATCTATATGCAGTGCCGGAATCATTTATGAAAAGCTTACCTTTGGTATTTAATTTTCTGGGAGGTGTAACGATCCACGCATCTCCAGATCTATCTATCTTCAATCCTAATTTACAAAGATTATCTGCCATTGTTGCAATATCAGCACAGCTTGCAGGATTTATTAATTTTATCGAGTTCTTCAAATATGATGCAATAATAAGAACCCGATTCAAAATTGATTTCGAACCTTCTAATGTGATATGCCCTGAGATATCCAAATAATTTCTCACTTACTCTCCATTTACTATGCAAAATTTAGTTAGCTATCTAATATACGTCAATAAACTATTTTTTGTAAGAACTTTTATGAATTGAATATGTAAGTAAAAAAATAATATCCAATACATATGTTCCCAAGATAATCTGTCAAATGCTGGAGTAAACACTTGGGAACAAGAAGATGATAACTCTGAATCAACTTAAAACAAAAGTAACCTATTTTTATTTTGACAACAAACATATATATTCATTTATTCACCTATTATCTAAAAATGAGGTTTAATAATGTCTGATATTATAAATATTAAAAGCATGAAAAAAGAATACAAAATGGGTAAAATAACTGTTCCTGCTTTAAATGGTGTCGATATTTCCATAAATGAAGGTGAATTTGTGGCGATCATTGGTCCTTCCGGTTCAGGGAAATCTACTTTAATGCATATTATAGGTTGTTTAGACAAACCTACTGATGGTAAGTATTCACTTAATACCGAGCTTGTGAGCGAAATGAAAAAAGGTAAACTTGCTCAAATTCGAAATAAGCAAATTGGTTTTGTGTTCCAGACATTTAATCTTCTTCCTCATTTGAATATTCTTAAGAACGTGGAATTACCCTTAATGTATGCCGGTTTCAGTAAGAAAAAGAGAATTAGTACTGCAAAGAAAGTTTTAGTCGAAGTCGGGTTGGGTGACCGTTTGAAACATAAACCTTCAGAACTTTCCGGTGGACAAAGACAGAGAGTTGCAATTGCCAGAGCCATTGTGAATAATCCAACTATTATCTTGGCTGATGAGCCTACCGGAAATCTAGATACGGCTTCAGGAGGAGACATACTTTCCATATTCTCAGATCTAAATGATAAAGGACATACAATTATTATAGTAACACACGATCCAGCAGTTGCAAAACGAGCTAACAGAGTTATAAATATTGTTGATGGGCTGATACAAGATGGCGATATCTCTTAAAGAAAACATCACTGTTGGATTCTCTGATTTCTGGTCTCGAAAGATTAGAAGCATTATTACTGTAATGGGAATCGTTTTAGGAACAATGTCTATCATTGTGGTACTGTCGCTGGTAAAGGGCATTAATAATCAGACAATGAAATGGATGATGGAACGCGGTGGATTGAGCAAGATTACCGTGAGTAGAAACTGGCAATACGACAAACCAGATCATGTGAGAAACTACTTCACCTGGAAAGAACTTAAACTGATCCGTTCACTTATTCCGGAAGCAAAATATTTTAATCCGCAACAGCGCCATTGGGTACGTCATTCCTACGAAAACAAAGAATACAGAACTTCTATACGAGGAGTTCTTCCTGATTTTTCCAAGATCGAGGAATGGGATGTGCAGGAAGGCAGATTT
>JAUVKM010000236.1 GCA_030596265.1 Candidatus Cloacimonadota bacterium | reverse complement strand
TCATTGATTGGGTTGATTTAGATCAAACTTTTGGTTACATCCCAGGTGGGGAAATGCATACAATTACAATTAATGTGAGTGCTGAAGAACTAAATATTGGCGATTTTTTATGTAATTTACTTATTTCTACAAACGATCCTGAAGCTTCTTCAATTATACTTCCTATTAATTTACATATACTAACGGAAGTACCAATAATCAGTTTATCGGAAGATGCACTTAATTTTGGTAATGTCCAAATTGGAGATGAAGCATCGGATACACTTTATGTGAGCAATCTGGGTGAGGTTGATTTGGAAGTTACAAATATTACAACTGGAATTGTTGAGTATAGTGCAAGCCCCGTTAGTTTTGTTTTGGCTCCGGGAGAAGTACAATCGGTAATAGTTACTTTTAATCCGGAAGAAGAACAGCTTTATGAAGATATAATGATCATTGAAAGTAATGATGTGATAAACTCACAGTACGAAGTGTCACTTAGTGGAACAGGTTACGAACCTACAGGATCTGATGATCAGACTCCATTGGTAACAAAAGTAAATCAGAACTATCCCAATCCGTTTAATCCGGAAACAACAATTGCTTTTTCTATTGCTGATAATGCACAGAAAGCAAAACTTGAGATTTTCAACATAAAAGGACAAAAAGTTAAAACTCTTGTGAATGAAATACTTGAAGTGGGCAGATATAATGTTATTTGGACAGGAATAGATAATTCAGGTAGAAAAGTAGCTTCAGGTGTATATTTCTATAAATTCGACACAAATAATTATCACAAAATTAATAAAATGTTATTAATAAAATAAAAAAGTAGAGGTTAAAAAAATGAGGAAATTATTAATAGTACTCTTTGTTGTTACAATTTCATTATTAAATGCACAAATACAATGGAATGAAGAGATACCGATCAGACAAGGTGTGAATATTGAATGGTACAGATCTGCAACTGGTGTTGATGGCGGAGTTGTCTTTGTGTGGTCTGATACAAGAACAGGCGTAAGAGATGTGTGGGCACAGAAATATGACGCTAACGGCAATTGCGTATGGACAGAAGGTGGAATACTAGTAAATGGTGAATATAGTAGACAAGAAGATCCTGTTATTATCGAATCTGGAAACGGGGATGTAATTATTGCCTGGGTTGATTTCAGAAATGAAGAAGCTGGTGATATATATGCACAAAAAATATCCAGTGATGGTGTATTGCAATGGGCTGCAGAAGGTGTTCCTCTTTGTTTGTTTGAAGATATACAAATATCACTTAATATTGTACCGGATGACAACGGCGGTGCTTATGTAATCTGGCTCGACAGTAGACCTATTAGCAGTACTGATATTTATGGAACTCATATTGATACAAATGGAAATATTGTTTCCGGTTGGGCAGATGATGGTAATCCAATAGCTGATGCGAGTGGTAGTCAGAATCAACATACATTCTGGGAAGATGGATCAAACGGTGCCATTGTAGCATGGCATGATGAAAGAGATCCTAATGATGCCAATATTTATATGCAGCGTATTACTTCTAACGGAGATCTTTTATGGGATGAGAACGGGAACATTTTAGCAGGAGCTACAGGATCACAGGAAAAACCAAAGATAACTCCCGATGGAACAGGAAACTTCATCTTCTCATGGCGCGATAAGGGAACAGATAGTTTTGGTGACATAAAAGCCCAAAGAGTTGATCTGAATGGTAATTTACTTTGGACAAATGAAGTTGAAGTATATGTTGGAGATGCTATCCAGCGTAATGCTCGGATTACAAAAGCTTCCGATAATGGAGCAATAATTGTATGGGAAGATGGTAGAAACGAGGCAAGTGAAAATTATAAAGATCTTTATGCGCAAAAACTAGATATTAATGGTAACTTACAATGGAATACTTTAGGTGTTGAAATTGTTCAAGCCTTAAATGACCAGCTAAATCCACGACTTAATGGTGATGATAATGGCGGTGCCTGGATCATCTGGGAAGATGGTAGAGTTAATAATCATCCTCATGAAGATATTTATATTCAGCATGTGAATTCTAACGGAACATTTGAATTGCCGGTAAATGGTTTTGATGTATGTTCAGCTGATGGTTGGCAATTCTCACCGCTTGTAAAACTTTCTGAGAATAAAGTTTTCTGTGTATGGGGAGATAATAGAACAGGCTCAACGGGATTGTATGTTCAATTATTAGATAGCTCCGGAAACATAATTTTAGAAGATGATGGTGAAATAATATATTACGGTCTTTGCGGCGATTCACATAATCAAAAGATCCTTACTAATAATGATAAAAAGATCGTGATCTGGGAAGATACCAGGAATGCCGGTTATGGATTTCAAATATATTACCAGATAGTTAATGATAATGGCTCTTTTGAACTTGAAGAAGATGGACAGCCAGTAACAACTCTTACCGGTTATGATCAAGAGAGTATGGATGCTGATATTTATCCTGATTCCGATATACTTGTAATGGTCTGGGAAGAAAATAAATTAGGTTATAAACAAGTTTACGGACAGGCTGTAGATCTTGAAGGGAATATGATCTGGTCACAAAATGAAGGTTTACAGATTGGTGAATCTGATGCTGAACAAAGTAAACCCAAGATTTCAACATTGGATAATAATAGCATTCTTGAGTATTATATAGGTTGGGAAGATTTTACTGTTTCTGGAGACTCACGTATTATGGGTCAGAAAGTTATTAATGGTAATCTAGAGTGGGGAATAGGCGGTAAAACCATCGTCGATAGAGCTGGTAATGATAAACTATGCGACGTATCCCAGGGTTATTATGTGTGGCAAAGTGTTGGAGGCAACACAAACATATTCTGCATAATGGTGGATGAAAATGGTGATCCTGCAACTGGTTGGGATGCTGAAGGTTTGGATGTATGTATAGAAGATGGTAATCAGAATAACGCTAGAACAATGGAAGTTCCTGATGGTTTACTGATAGTTTGGGATGATTATAGGAGCGGCAGCATAGATATTTACGGGCAGATAGTAACTCCCGAAGGAACAATACTTTGGGAAGATGGCGGTATTCCACTTGTTGATGTTGAAAATGACCAGTTTTTTTCAAATATGATCTATAATGATGCAATTTTTATGGTTTGGAAGGATTTCAGAACAGGTTCTTTTAATGATATTTATATGCAGAAATTTGATATGGATGGAAACGAGATCTGGCAGGCTGATGGTGTTGAAGTTATTGTTCAGGATAGTTATCAGGAAGCTCCATATTTAGTAACCGACGGTACAAATTTTATGGTTTTTTGGGAAGATTACTCTAGTGAAGTTGAATCTGAATTATTGGCACAAATGCTTGATGAAAATGGTGAAATAGAAATAACATGGCCAAATACCGGACTTACTATTTGTAGTGAACTTAAAAATCAGAATGCTCCTAAAGCTGTTAATGACGGTGAATTTTCATATGTGATTTGGGAAGACACACGTTCAAGTGGAAAAACTGATATTTATAATGTGTATATTCAAAAAGTAAAATTTGAACCGGTTGGAGCTGATGATCCTCAAATTCATCATCCGGGTAATATATTAATGCAAAATTATCCAAATCCATTTAATCCTACAACGAATATCGATTTCAGTTTAAAAGAAGATTCCTCTGTTTCACTTAATATCTACAATGTCCGGGGACAAAAAGTGAGAACACTGGTTGCTGATGAAATGCAAGTTGGATATCATAGTGTGGTTTGGAACGGAAAAAATGATTCAGGTAAAAGTGTGTCCAGCGGGATATATTTTTCTTGGTTTGATACAAAAAATGAAAATGGTGATTATACAAGTGTGAAAAAAATGA
>JAUVKM010000222.1 GCA_030596265.1 Candidatus Cloacimonadota bacterium | reverse complement strand
ATGTAACTATTTCTTCTAATGGCTCTTGTGAATAAAGAAAATTACAAAACATTAACGTTACGATAAGAATTAAGAATTTGATTTTATTTTTCATTATAACCTTCGATTTTTTTTAGTTGCTTCCTGCTGCACCTAATGTTTTGAGTGTGCGGTGCTCTATCATATTCTCTTTCAATCTGAGCACTGACACTTTTGTTAAGTGCCGTCTCTTTCAATGTTAGGAGACTATTTCAATAACAACATACGTTTAGTTATCGTTTTGGAATGTGTACTTAGTCTATAAAAATAAACTCCTGAAGAAACTCTTTTACCATTAGCATCTTGCCCATTCCAAAGCATTTCGCTTCTACCGGAATTCATATAGCAATCTAGTAATGTTTTCACCTTTTGACCTTTAATATTATATATTTCCAACTTCACCTGTCCTGGTTCTGGTAGATCGAATACTATCTTAGTTTCGAGATTAAATGGATTTGGATAGTTAGTCAATTGATATTCTGTTACTGGAATTGGATCATCGGATACTCCAACAGAATCCGCACCAAACTCATAACATCCCATATCGATAATAGCAACTCCATCATTATCACCATCCCAAACACGATAATTATGTAGCAAATCCCACGGTGGCAGGAAATATCCTGTTGTATCCGGTGTACCTGTATCAATGCAGGGGGATAACTCGGTTAGCTGGTAAGGATCATTACCTGATAACAGAAATAATGGATCTTCGTCTATGTTGCCTTCAAGCCAATTAATAATGGCTTCATTAGGTGGATTACCCGGATAGATCGCAGATTCTCCACCTTCTATATCGCAATATTCAACATTCAGGATAGAAGGGATTGTAGGATAGTTGCCTGTATTTATCTCATATTCGTAATCAGATTCATTATTATAAAGAATATTGTTTCGAAAGTCAATTTCACCAAATATCCCAAGTGGACAAATATGTGAAGTATTCTGTGTAAATGTACAATTATTTACTTCTACCGTGCCAGGACTACTTATAAAAGCAATATAATTTCCATTTATTGTAGAATTATTAGTAAATGAGCAATTACTAATTTTGATATCGGGAAAGCAATTCTGTTGAGCTGAAATTTGAACTGTATAATATTCTTCATATTGAAAAGGAGGAATATCTGAATTAGAAAAAACACAATTTTCCAATTCTAAATAATCATCTACCTGGCAATAAAAATTAGAAACAAATTGATTTGGACCAATTGAATCGTTATTATCAAAAACACTGTTTTTAATAACTGCATTACCACCGTCAAATCGGAATCCAGCTGCTTCTTCTGAGATGTTGTTAAGTACATTCAAATTATTAATATCTACTTCATAACATCGATATAGATCAACTGAATAATGAGTACCAACACTATTACCTTCAATTAACAAATTATTTAGTTTAATATTATCACATTGTGATACACTAATTACATCTAGCATTAATTGACCGGAAGATGTGAAAGTAAAATTCTGTAAATCACTATTACCCTTTCGTCCCATACCAAACGTAGACTCACAGTAATCATTAAGTAAAATTGTATTATCCATATTCTCACCAGTTAGATTAACAAAATCCTTACCACCTAACGGAAAAATCTGATCATTCAACTCTCTAGAGTAAATACCAGAAGATACATATACAGTTTTAGGATTAAGGCTGTCTGATTCAATTTTTTGCAGTGCTATAGCTATAGTTTGTAATGGTTCTTCGGGATTTAGACCACTATTACTGTCACTTCCATTAGTTGAGACATACAAATCATGGTTAATTTTTTCTATGAAATAGTTTTGTATATCGAAAGTAAGGATTCCCGTACTTGCCATTTGGTGATAATAGTAGGCATAGTAGTTAAAATCATCCTGAACAGTAAATGTATCAACAATAACTTCTACATCATTCACTGCATCAGTCACAAAGATATCCATTATACTACCTGCGAAATTATTATATACACTGCATAAATTCACCGGATCAAAAGTTACTGTGGATTCATATAATACATTTATTCCACCACCTGCAATTGCTTGATTATTGAAGACACTTACTCCAGATAATTCTACCGAAGCTTTCTGAATTTGGATTCCACCACCAGAAACAGCTTCATTATTAAATATACGGCAGTTAATTACAATGGCATTAATTGGACTGGATTGATAATGAGTAAAAATTAATACTCCACCTCCTAAGCGATATATATCCCCATACATAATTGATCCAGAACCATTAGTAATAGAAAATCCTCTTATTATTGCTCCTGCTTCCTCATTTTCCAAAGTGACGCATGAGCCTTGCTGATTGCCATCAATTATTGTAGTAGTAATATAAGTTTCGTCTCCGGTTATCAATTCAAGACTGGCAACAGTGATGTTTTTACCGTTGTAATTTACATTCTCGTAATATCTTCCGGGATAAACCAGAACAGTATCACTATGAGCAGATGCATTGATCCCTTCCTGGATGGTTATGAAGTTGCCTGTACCATCCTGTTTGATGTGCCATGTTGTGGAATTAAGTAGCGAATAAAACAAACAACACAAACAAAAGAGATAAACTTTTAATTTCATAATCTCCTCGAATTCATCCTCAGCCCCACTCTTCTATTTAAGAATGGGGCCGAAAGATGAAACAATTAAATATTAATGTTACTTAAGAAGCAACATTTTTTTATTTATTGTTTTTTCACCTGTTGATAACCTGTAAAAATAAACACCGCTGGCAACTTGTTTTTTGTTGTTATCTGTTCCATCCCAGACTGCTTGATAATGTCCGGAATCTTTGATTTCATTAACCAGAGCTCTAACTTTTTGTCCTTTGATATTGTACACAGTAAGTTCAACATCTCCTTCAGCTGCCAAAGAATAATTTATTGTTGTGATCGGATTGAAAGGATTAGGATAATTCTGCTTCAGAGATGTCTTGATAATAGCAGGTACATTGTTATCGGAATCTTTTAGAGAAATCAGATAATAGCGATTTTGTGTTTTGGCAAAATTAAGTTTTCCTATGTTGCCTGCATCACCAAAATTCTCTTTGATAGAGTATGTATCTATCAGCAAATTCTCTGATCTTGAACCATAGTAAAGTTGAAATTCAACTGAACCGGGATCAAATGCCAATGAATCGTCGAGGACATAAGCACAGATTTGAACCAGAGAATCTTCTATAACAGCTGCACCCTTACATTCATCTTCTACAAAGATACCTATTTCTGTAGGATCACCCAGGACTTCTGGATCAAGTTCAACAAATACAGGAATATAATCTGCTTCCTCAACATAGCTGAAACTTTCAGCGGATGATCTTGTACTTTTGGGAACAGAACCTCCACCCTGTTCTCCCCAAAAGAAGCTGCAGTCTTCAGTACAATTGACAACAACCAGATCTCCATAATTAATTGTCCATTCGCTTGCAGGAACCCATTCTTCGTCGATTTTGACAATTGTATAAAGTCTAGTTCTTATCTCATCAATATCATCCAATACTGCTTCGAAAGCATCTAAAGGATGCATACTCTCTTCAAGGAAATATCCAATCCAATTTTCACGACCTCCGGGTAATGTACCAGCATCTAATTCTATTGTTGTTGATGGTGGTTCAAGAAAACCTGTTACATCAAGATCAAATGATTGATGCATGGATATCTTATAACCCTGCACACTAGTAAATTCATGTAAAGGATTAGTGAAGTGTGGCATAGGTACTGTTACCCATTCAATTAGTTGAGTTGCCCCATCTTCAACCCATTTCACTTCATCCAGAATTTCATTATACCAGATATCTTCTAACCAGTTTTCTGCTAAATCTGCATTCATTGAGATTGTATTGATAACCGGGAAACACATCCAATTGATACCTTCAGTTGTATCTATTAATTCAATAGTCTCAACCTTATGATCAATAGCTCGTACTGCACCTATATCAGAAATGGTTCCATCCGGATCAAAGATAGATGGATCTCCTGCATCAATAAGTGGTGAATAACAAGTAAAACCAACAGTCCACATTGGTTTATAGTTTTCATCAACTAAGGGATAGAGACTTATGTTACCTGTTCCTTCCCATCCTCCCTGGATATCGGAGTAAGTGATGAATATGTCAGAAT
>JAUVKM010000092.1 GCA_030596265.1 Candidatus Cloacimonadota bacterium | reverse complement strand
ATACGAAGGCGATACTTCAGCAGAAGGTTTCACTTGTTATGCTGGAGAATTCATTGATGGACCTTGGTATTCACTGGGAACAGGAAATGGTACAACTGAATTTGATTTAGCTAATGGTAATTTGATAGATGCTCAGTTTGTGAAGATAGAGGATGATGGAGATGGTGTTCAAACTGCACCAAATGCCGGTTTCGATCTGGATGCAATTGAAGCAATTGCTGAGATCACAGGTGTTTACATTGTTTTCATGGGCTATGAATTGGATGAGATGATAGGAAACAACAATGGCTTTATAGATCCAGGTGAAACAATAGATATGCTTGTAACAATTCGCAATAATGGAAGTCAACTTGCTGAAGATGTAAATGGACTATTATCCACCACATCTCCATATGTAACAATGAACAATAGTGATGTTTATTTTGGTGATTTGGCAGCAGGACAGGAAGTTTCCGGTATCTTCACTTTCACTGTGGATATTGCCACTCCTGTAGGAGAGCTTCTAACATTTGATCTGGAACTTACGGCCAATGCAGGAACTTATACTACAAACTTTAATATTTCCTGCTTAGTAGGAATTGTCATCGAGGACTTTGAAACCAATAATTTCCAAAGCTTTAACTGGCAGTTTGGTGGGAGTGCAGACTGGGTTATATCAACAGACTCTTTTGAAGGATCATATAGTGCTAAATCTGGTTCGATCAGCGATAACCAGACTTCTTCAATATATTTGGAAGTTGACGTTGTGGCTGCTGGAGAATTGAGTTTTTATAGAAAAGTGTCTTCTGAAAGTGGTTGGGATTTTTTACGTTTCTTTATTGATAATAATGAAATGGATTCTTGGAGCGGAACAAGCGACTGGGTAGAAGAAACATATCCCGTAACTACAGGAACTCATACTTTTAAATGGGAGTATACTAAGGATACTTCTGTTAGTAATGGCAGCGATTGTGGTTGGATTGACTACATCGTTTTCCCACCAATTAGTGTTGAACCTCCGCTTGATCCACCCACAAATCTGCAAGCCGAAGTGTTGAATTACAACGAAGTTGAATTAACCTGGGATGTTCCCACTGCAGACAATACATTGAATAAAGATAAGAAAAGTATGGATAATTCTCGAGACTTAATTGGATATAATGTTTATCAAGATGCAATCTTTATAGAAATGGTTACAGAACTTAGTTATAGCTTTGCATATTTTGATGCTGGATATTACTCATTTTTCGTGACTGCTGTTTATGATGAAGGTGAATCCGGTCCATCAAACTACACTGCAGTGGACATTACTTTACCAGCTCCTGAAAACCTGACAGCTATGACACAGGGATTGGATATTATTTTGAATTGGGAAGTTCCACAGCGCGAACTTGTGGAGTATAAAATCTATTGTGATGGAACTGAAATTGCCACAACAACCGAGCCAACTTATACAGATGAAAGCGTGCCAACAGGAGAATATACATATGGCGTAAGTGCGTTATTCTCTGGTGGCTATGAATCTGAAATTACGGAAGTTACTATTAATCATACAAATGCAGATGAATTGGCATTGCCTTCGGTTACAAAACTTACCGGCAACTATCCAAATCCTTTCAATCCAACCACAAATATCAGCTTCAGTATAGAATCTGTCGGTTTAGTAAAATTGGATGTTTACAATATGAAAGGACAATTGGTAAAAACACTCGTAAATGAAAACAAAAATGCTGGAATACATTTTACCACCTGGAGCGGAATGGATAACAACAACCGCAAAGTTGCCAGTGGCTTGTACTTCTACAAATTAAAAACAATCGATTACACATCCGTGAAGAAAATGATAATGCTGAAATAGTCTTGAATGTCTTAAAATTTTGAATTATCCTTTTTAGAAAACGAGTTGAAATAAACTCGTTTTTTTATGTTTCATTTCAAAATATTCTTGACTAATATTTTGCATAATATTCTCTGTTCCCTCTACGGGGGGTATAAACATTATGAGTGAAATAATTAATGATCATCTAAGATTATTAAACGGTTTAATGAATCTTGGAATGAATGAAAGAAGTGCAAAAGTTTACATTGCGCTTCTTCAGAAAAAAGATGTCTCTGTACCAGAACTTCACAAATTATCTGGCATCCGGCAGAATAAACTTTATGAAGTAATTAATAGTCTCATCCGTGAAGGATATTGTTCTGAGAAAAAAAGTGGAATCAAAAGATTTTTCAATGCTGTTAATCCCGAAACATGCATTAATCGTACATTAAATATAATAGAAGAAAAATTGAGATCCGGCTATGAGCTTAAAGATTCTTTGATAGATATTTTTAATAATACTAAAAACATAAAAGAGCCATTTGAATACATTGAGATCATTCACGGCAGTGATAACATTCATAATATTTATTTAGACATTATGAATTCTTCAAGATTAGAACTTTTCAGCCTCTGCCGTCCTCCTTTTGCTGGAACAACTCTCAAGAAGCAGAAGGAACAATACGATATCTACAATTCGTTCTTGAAAAAAGGTGGAGAAGGTAGGACTATCTATGAAGTAAATGAAGATTCACCACCCATAGTTTTTAAGATTTTAAAACAAAAATCAACAGAAGACGGAGAATTTCGAATTGCTAATAAACTCCCCTTGAAAATGAATATTTTTGATAAAAAAACACTAATGATAGCCGATAAATCTACTCTTGCTGAAGATAATGAACTTTCAATGACAGTGATTAAACAAAAAACTACAGTTGAGGGATATTATACTTTGATGGAATTTCTATGGGAACAGAGTGAAGAATTTAAAATATGGAAAATTGGAAAAGAAGAATTGATGGAAACAAAATTAAAAGAGTATGAAAGTTCTCTTGAAAAAATTAAAAAATAGGAGAAAATTATGAAAACGAAATGCTTATTACTTTTAGTTTCACTGCTTATGGTTACAATTGTATCAGCACAAGAACTTAGTGAAGTTTTACCCGGAGAAGACGGAAAAAGATTAAGTGATTACGAAATGAATTACAGATCGAGAGAAGTAGAAGTCTATAATGTAGGCGAACAACCGGAAGGAGATTTCCCAAATGAGGTGGTTTATTCACCGGATGGTAATAAAATATTTGTAGCTAATAGAGCTTCAGGAAATGTTACGATTTTCGATGCAGCTACAGAACTGGTTATTGATAATGTTACTGTCGGTTCAAATCCCATTTCTCTGGCAGTTAATGATGAATATGCTGTTGTCCCTTGTGCACTTTCATCTGATGTTTATATTATCGATTTAACAGATAACAGTATTGCCGCTCAGATTGCCGTGAATGGTGAACCTGTATCTGTTGTGCTAAATCAGAACAAAGCATATATCGGATGTGATACGGATGCTTATTACAATGATGAATGTGCGATTATTGATCTATCAACATTACAGCTCGAAAACACAATTACCAACTTTCCAGTAAAAATGGTATCCAGTGCTTTTACATTCTACCACGGTAGGAATATTTATAAATTCTCAAAATTTGCAGTAACCGATGATGGTGCTTATGTTGTTGCTGGAGATTGGGATGATGGAATAAATTTTTATAATACAGTAACCGGAGCAATTGATCATTCTATAGCTACAGCTGCTGTTAAAAATGTTTCAAAATCCGGGGATGGTTCCACTATAATCGGATTTAGTAGTAATAATGTTTATCAGATCAGCACGAGTACATTTTCTCTTATAACAACAGTAAATACCGGAGCAGAGCCAATATGGTTTCCTCAAATCGGAATAGCAAATCAAGATGGGAACAAAGCATTTGTCTCTATGCAGAATAACAAAAGTGCTATTGTAAATTTCTCAACTTCTACACTCAATTTGTTTCCGCAAACTTACACACCATTCTGGGTGGCAGCAAGTGCAGATAGAAGCCTTGTTTATTCCTGCCAGGCAAGATTTACAGTTCTAGATTTTGAACAAGAAACAATTTTAGGTCAGCTTATATCTATATCCTCTATGCTTGGAGCAATTTCACCGAATACAAATAAAGCAGTAGTTTATGCATTTGAAAGATTTGAAGGGTTATTGTTTTATGACCTTTCTGATCTTTCTAATATTACAATTTACAATTATGAAGCTGTTGGCTTACCACCCGAAGGTGATGCTCCATTCAGGATTAAAATTACACCTGATGGTGAGAAGGCATTGATAGTAAACGAGTTATCTCATAATCTTACTATCTTTGATGTCCCAAGTAGAACAATTGATTCCTTTATCGATTTCGATGGAGCACCAAGAAAAATTAGAATTACCAATGATGGAAACTGGGCACTCGTAATAACTGCCTATTTTGAAAGTGAACTGGTGATAATCGATATTAATAATGCAACGATAGCAGCAGAGATCACACTTGGAACTAGTCTTAATTCTATTGCCGTTAATAGTGATGGTACGAAAGCTTATGTGAGAGATAGTTCAGATGGGATATTTGTTATTAATTTAGATGGCACTTCCAGTAGTTTAGAAACACAAGTTGCCTGTGGTAATGGTTCCGGGATAAGTTCTGGTTACGGAGTTTTCTGTAATATCAAGCTCACACCCGATGATGAATTTCTCTTCATAGCTTCTACATATGAAGATGTTGTTCAAATTATGGATACGGAAACCAATACAATAGTTGGAGATTTTCCTGCTGGGAGTTTTCCAGTTCACCTTACATTTTCTGATGACGGAGAATATGTAATGGCTTTAGATCCATGGAATAGTACTTATACTGTGGCAGATGTAAATGGAGCAAATACTTCTATTATTTATTCAGGCCCTTCTACCGGAACAGCACCTTTAAGAGGGAATTATAACAGTGTGAACAATACTTTTGAATACATTACTTTTGGAGATGCTGTAGCAGAAACAGGAGCAAAATTAGTTACAGTTGATCCGGCAACAGGTACAGTTTTAGAAACTATAGATTATGATGCTGAGGGAACAGGTAATGGACTGCAAATTCTTAATGATGAGAATGGAGATCCAATAGTTCTTACTTCATATAAGATCATTCACGGAGAAGAATCTTATGATCTGAGTTCAAAATCAAAATATATGGATTATTCACCTCAAAGTAATGTTGTACTGGCAATTTCAATTACTGATGATCTCTATTTCTTAGAACTTACTGTAGTAAGTAATGCAAATGATATAATCTCTTTTACTATCCCCGAGCAGATTGGAGAAACAGTAATTGATAATGTTGATCATACTGTTCAATTAAATGTTCCAAATGGTACAAATATCACAGCACTCATTCCTACAATCGGGATATCTGATCTTGCTACAATAGATCCAGCAAGTGGAACACCTCAAGATTTTACCGACATGGTTGAATATACTGTAACAGCAGAAAATGGTGATGAACAAATTTGGATAGTAACCGTGAATTTACTTGTATCTTCAAATGATGATTTAATTCCATCGGTTACAAAGCTTATTGGTAATTATCCTAATCCGTTCAATCCAACAACGACTATTTCATTTAATCTTTCTTACCAGGACTCTAAAGATGCAAAATTAGAAATTTATAATTTGAAAGGGCAGAGAGTGAAAGATCTTTCACCGAGCTTGTGTCATCCTGAGTTTATCGAAGGACGAGTGGGAAAACAATACAATATTGTTTGGAACGGAACCGATGACAATAATCAACCTGTTTCATCGGGAATCTATTTCTATAAATTGAAAAGTGGAAATCTCAAACAAACAAAAAAAATGATTTTAATGAAATAATGGAGTAAAGCATTATGAAAAAGATGATTATTATTCTATGCTTATTAGCAGTATTATCATTTATGTATGCAGAAATTGATCTGGGGATAAATGAGATTCTTCCAGGAACAATCTATTATGGAACTTCAGCGAAGATTTTTCCCAATGTAAAAATCCACAATTACGGTGATGAAGCAGTAAATGAATTTGATGTTAATGTTGTTATTTTTGACTATATAGGAGATGTTTACGACTTTACAAAGAATTTTACGAACATTGTCCTTAATGCAGGGGAAGAAACATTTATAACAATGGATGATTTGTGGATAGTAGATGATCCAGATTTGATTTATGCGATAACTGCAACTGTAATTGTTGATGATGATATGAATCCTGATAATGATGTATTATCCGCAAGTTGTAACATCATCCAGCTTGATTATACTGAAGAAGCTTATGCTATAAAATATGTTTTGTATGATGATAAAACTTTTGGCTCATTAGAATTGGAAACAGGGAATTATACCCAAATTGCTGATGTAGGTTTAACGTTTTCAAATCGGGCACGCGGAGCAGATTTTGCCGAAGGTGTGATGTATGGGATATATTCTTACAATTCTATCAGAGAATTCCATCTTATGCAGCCGGATGGCGTGAATATTCTTCTCGGTGAGATAACTTCGGATAACTTCATAACCAACGAATCAATATCATCTTTTACTTATGATTACGATAATCATAAATTTTATTTTTCAACTTCTACAACCGGAGTATTAGAACCTCGATTATATACTTTGAATCCGTTTACACTCGAAGCTGAGTTTATTGGTCAAATAAATAATCTGCAATTTATGAGCATAGAATATGCCGAAGGTATTTTGTATGGTGTAGAAGTTCAACAGCGTAAACTCTGGCAGATTGATATGGAAACAGGTGTAGGAACCGAAATCGGAAGTTTTGGATTAGGTTGGCTTATGTTAGATCAATGTCTTTCTTATGACAGAAGCTCAGGAATAATGTATGCTACTTTCTTTCTGGAAACATCAGGAGGTATCTTTTGTACAGTAAATCTTGAAACAGGAAACGCCACGCAAATTCAAGCATACGGTTATGATGACAATATGAAATTCTTTGCAATAAATGCCACCTCTCCTCCTTCTGCAGAAAATGACATAATATCTTTTACTATCCCCGAGCAAATTGGAGAAACAATAATTAATACTATTAATCATACTGTTCAAATAGACGTCCCAGATGGAACAAATATTACAATCCTTATTCCTACAATCGGAATATCTGATCTTGCTACAATCGATCCCGCAAGCGGAACACCTCAAGATTTTACCGACATGGTTGAATATACTGTAACAGCAGAGAATGGTGATGAACAAATTTGGATAGTAACTGTGACTTTACTTGTATCCTCAGACGATAATTTAACACCATCGGTTACAAAACTTACCGGCAACTTTCCAAATCCATTCAATCCAACAACAACGATCAGTTTTTCAGTAAAAGAAGCAGGTCATGTTTCAATTAACATTTACAACATGAAAGGACAACTAGTTAAGACACTTATGAATGAACATCTTGAAGCAGCTTATCATAGTGCAGTGTGGAACGGTAAAGATAATAGTAATAAGATGGTTTCAAGTGGTATATATTTCTACAAGATGAGATCTGGAAACTATACCAGCACAAAGAAAATGATCTTAATGAAATAAAGGAAATCTGTTATCCTTTAACCTTTAGCAATTAGCCCTTCGGTGTAAACTGGAGGGCATTTTTATGTGGATCAGAATTTTCCTGATTATTAGGATATAGGTTCTTTTTGCAATCTCACTCATCCATGTCTCGCTTAAAAGTTTTTAGTTTATGAAACTTCTTATATTTCGATGGATCAGCTTGAGAGCGAAGATTATTGAGTAACTATAAATACTTTAAAAATAGTTTTTCTTGAC
>JAUVKM010000208.1 GCA_030596265.1 Candidatus Cloacimonadota bacterium | reverse complement strand
AGTTGCTAATAATAGTATATGGGGTGATGACAATAACCATGGAGCCGGTATATATTGCTATTCCTCATCTCCTAATATAAATAATACTACTATAGTAAATAATAATGTAGAAAATGGAGCATCATATACAACTGGTGGTCTGTACGGAGGCAGTGATTCTCAACCATGTTTAACAAATTGTATTGTATGGAATAATACACCAGTAGAAATTTACTGTAACAATAATCCAATTATAAATTATTCGGATATTCTATGTGGATGGGTCGGTAATGGAAATATTTCTATAGATCCACTATTTATCGATCTTCAAAATGGAGATTATCATCTTTCAGAAAATAGTCCATGCATTGATGCCGGAGACCCGAATTCTCCTTTTGATCCTGATGACACAATCAGGGATATGGGTGCTTTCTATTTTGATCAGAGTACTTTAGCAGAAGAATCTGAAATTCAGGCAGTTGTCTATTCAATATCTAATTTTCCAAACCCATTCAACCCAACAACAGCAATAGAATTTTCAATCCAAAATAATTCTAAAGTTGAACTTTCAATACATAATATCAAAGGACAGAAAATCAAAACATTAGCAAACACTGAATTCATAAAAGGATCTCATTCAATTATTTGGAATGGTGATGATGAATCGGGAAAACCTGTCAGTTCTGGTGTTTATTTGTATAAACTAAATGTTAATGGTAAAACTGAAGCAGTGAAGAAATGTTTGCTGTTGAAATGAGAGAAGATGCAGCTAACAAACGTGTCAGCGGGTAAGCTGGGTGGTTTGTTTTGTCTGAATCGTACCGATTCAGGTTTGGTCGGTTTGTACGGTCGTGATCCGGCAGCTGCCGGATTCCCGCCGCACACGCCAAACAATAGGCAAAATTCGCTTCGCTCCATTTGGTGTAGTTGCCCTTTTTTAACATTTGACAAAAAATCCAGTTTATCAATTTTCCAGTCGAAGGAGTTGAATTAGCATGAAATTGATAAAATTAATTTGTATATTGTTTCTTATTTCTGTCCCTTTATTTTCTGAGGAATTTGGTGAATACAAACTTGGTGAGAAACAGCAATTTGAAGGTAATAAAATATTTAATGAAATGGTGCAAAGTATTGGTATTGTAGATCATATAAAAACAATACGTACAATAGGTACAGCAAACCAGCCAATGGAATTAGGTACAATCTCATTTCCCGTATTAGTAGAAGTAAAATTCCCGTGTAAACTACGAATCAAGTTCGAAGATAAGGAATTTATTATTGATAAAGATAGCGGCTGGCTCAAATATCCAAAGGGGTATTACGAAAATTTACCTGAAAAATACATCAATACAATTAGTGGGAATTTAAATAGGAACTTGATTCAGATTGCACAGAGTAAAACCGATTTTGAGATCAAACTTCTGGGTGAAAAAACTGTTTTGGAAAGAGAGTGCTATGAACTTGAATTAATGAGAGATGATTCTGTATTTAATTTATTTGTTGATATTAAAAAGAAACTACCTGTTCAAATGACCTATTTGATAGACACGAAAAAAATTATAAGAACATACCTTGAATATAAAGTAGTGGATGGGATAAGTTATCCAATACATACGATTTCAACTGATATTGATGACAATTTAATAAGTGAGATCAAGATCGAGAAGGTTGAGTTTAATATTAAGATTGAAGGGTTCTAATTTTTACTGTTACTATAAATGTCACACTGAGTAGAGACGAAGTCTCGTATCGAAGTGTTATAAATTAATTATGCTTCATAATCCTTCGATACATCCGGCATTAGCCGGACACTCAGGAAGACACAAATATAAATTTAGAAATCCTCTACTAACAGCTAATTGCCAACTGCCAACAGCTAATTCCTAATCCCAAACTCCTAATCCCAAACTCCTAATCCCTAATTACTAGAGTGCTTCTTTTATTCTTCTTACAATTGATTCCACATCTAATTTACAATGTTTAAATACATCATCACTATTACCGGAAAGTGCGTAATCTTCAACACCGAATTTTATGAATTTGCAGTGTAAGCCCATCTGCATCATTTTGTCTGCGATGCTGTTCCCAATACCGGTATTCATATTATGATCTTCATAAGTAAAAACTGTTCCGGTTTCTGCAGCTTGTTTCAAAGCATCTTTATCCAGTTCATTCGGACAGGAAATATTCCACACTTGAAGTGAAATTCCCTGTTCTTTTAATTTCTCTGCAACTATCAGTGCTCTTCCCGTGAGGGTTCCCATTACAAAAAGCGCAGCCGTTTTTCCATTTCTAAGCAGGTCAGCTTTGCCATATTCAAATTTGTAATCGGAGCTAAAGAATAAATCACCGTTTTCATCTTTTACTAATTCCAGTTTGGAACGTCCCATTGGAATGAGGAAGTTTCCGTATTTCCCTGAGATATATCGGATGACCCTGTCTGTTTGGTTTGGATCAGCAGGAATAATTGTTTTGAAATTATAAAGATTTTTCATTACTCCAAAATAATCGATGCATTGATGTGTTTTACCATCTTCACCAACATCCAGTCCAACATGCGTAGTTATAATTTTTAAGTTTACTTTGTTTATATCACTTAATCTATGTTGATTATAAGTTTCGTCAACGCCGAAAACGCCGAATCCAGGGAAGAAAACCTGTAATCTCTCTTTAGACATAGCTGCTGCGACAACGGCTGTGTTATGCTCCATTATCCCACTCTGAATGAAATTCTCCGGTAAGGCAGCCTCAAACTCTTTTGTTTTCACACTTCCTTGCAGATCGCAATCGAAAACAACAATTGGTGCCTTCTTATTTTTGGAAGCGATATCGGCAATTGCATTTCCCCAGGCAGAGCGGTTATCGGTTTTATCTTTGTATATTATTGGTTCTCCAAGATCAATATCAAAATCTAAATTGGAAGTGTTGTTATCATGATTTGAATTGGAAGTGTTGAATTCGCTTCTGAGTTTTTTGTATTTTTCAATATTATTTTCCAGTCCAAGTTCTTTCAACGCTTTGCTGAGTTGTTCTTCCGAGAGGGGAGAGCCATGGTATTTTTCTTTATTCTCCATAAATGAAACACCTTTACCCATGATAGTATGACCGATGATCACAGTTGGTTTTTCATTTTGCATAGCATCAATTATTGCATCTCTTATTTCTATCAGGTCATGACCATCGATTTCAATTACATCCCAACCATCCGAAATATAATTTTCCAAGATATATTGTGGCATAATTTTATTGATATCTCCGCATATCTGTAATTGATTATAATCTATAAAAGCAGTAATGTTCAAATTAAATTTTACAGCAAATCTGCGTGCTTCACCCAATTGACCTTTCTGCTGTTCGCCATCACCCATAAGTACAAAAGTGTGACTATCAATATTTTTTAGTTTATTCGCCAAAGCAAAACCGCAACCTGCTGAAAGCCCCTGACCCAAATTTCCACTTGCCCATTCTATCCCTGCTACATCTGGTTCTACATGACCTTCATAAATGCTTCCAGCTAACCTGAATTGAGAAATTGCATCATCAATATTGAAGAACCCGCAAGAGGCAAGAGTAGAATATGCTGCTGGAGAAGTATGACCATGACTTATTACGACTCGATCTCTTGATCCCATTTTTGGATTTTTAGGATCGACATTGATCATATTGTACAAAGTTAACATAAAATCAATTGTAGACATCGACCCACCAGGATGTCCCGACTTTGCTAATGATGTCATTTTAATAATAGAACCTCGTGCTTCATTTGTTTGCTTTTGGATCTCTTTCAATTGCTTAATTGAGAGTTGAGCTTTTTCTATATTCATACTTCCTCCAAGTAAAAAATTTAATGTAACGTTTTTTCATTTTATATAAACGTAAAGAAATAAATAAATAAATAAAATATATCTGAATTTTTGTAAAAATTCTATATTATAAACATTGAAAAAATACTAATGCCAATAGGTTTTAAACCTTAATTAATTTGACAAGCAAACGATCAAAAAAAGGATTGTTCAAATTTCAGATTAGGGAAATTAAAAATGTTAAATAAAATAACACAGATGATATTTGGAGATAGAGACAAGCGCGAAGCAAACAAAATGCTACCTAGGATCTCACAAATAAACAGTATTTACGATTCATTGATAGATATTTCTGATGATGAGATCAGAAAGCGGATCCAGGTAATAAAGCAAGATATTCAAGATGCCCTAAACCCGCTTGAAGATGAGCTTGAAGAATTAAATGAAAATTACCAGATCGAACCTGATGAAAATAAAAAAATTGGCTTGGGAAATAATATAGACAGTCTTGCAAAGAATCTCAAGGAAAGAACTCAATCTGTTCTCGATGAATATTTACCGGAAGTTTTCGCAATTATTAAGGATACATGTCGTCGTTTGGTAGGATATGAATATGAGGTTC
>JAUVKM010000075.1 GCA_030596265.1 Candidatus Cloacimonadota bacterium | reverse complement strand
CGCGTTTATCTGCGATTCAATTATTTATCTTCTGCCATCTTTACATATTTTTCGTAACGCTCTTTTGCATATTTTTCGAATCCACTACGGAAACCCTCCACTTTATCAGGGAAGGTTCTTTCTAGAGATGTATATCGTCTTTCACCTTCAAGGAAATCTCTAACCGGCAGTTTAGGTTCTCTGGAATCAAGTACAAATGGATTCTTGCCTTCTTTTTTCAATTCAGGATTAAATCTGTAAAGAAGCCAGTAACCTGTATCAACAGCTTTTTTCTCTTCTATCATAGTTTGAGACATATCAAATCCATGATTAATACAAGGAGCATAAGCCATAATTATTGAAGGTCCGTCAAAAGCTTCAGCTTCACGAATGGCTTTCAGAGCCTGAACCTTGTTTGCACCCATCGAGATGGAAGCAATATAAATATATCCATAGCTCATAAGCATAAGACCAAGATCTTTCTTAACAGTCGCTTTGCCAGACTCTGCAAATTTTGCTACAGCACCAAGCGGAGTTGCCTTAGATGCTTGACCGCCGGTATTAGAATAAACCTCTGTATCAACAACCAAAATATTAACATTTCTGCCAGTAGCTAAAACGTGATCTACGCCACCATAACCAATGTCATAAGCCCAGCCGTCACCACCGAAAGCCCATACAGATTTATCAACAAAATGATTCTTAAGCTCAACGATCTTTCTAATGATTTCTTCGTTTTCTCCTGAAGCTTTTTTCAATGAATCCTTTAAGATACTTTGAATCTGAATTGAATTCTGTACAGCTTCATTATCCTTCGCGTTCCAAAGCTCCAGGGCTTTTCTCAATAATGTTTCGAGTTTAGCACCAGTACCATTTGTGAGAAGTTTTTCAACATTATAGCGAAGTTGCTTTCTGTTCGCATCAACTGCTAACCTCATACCAAAACTGTATTCTGCATTATCTTCAAAAAGACTGTTTGCCCAAGTTGGACCATGCCCGTCTTTATTTTTGCAATATGGAATAGTTGGGAAAGTCCCACCCCAAATAGAGGTACAACCTGTTGCATTGGCAATGATCATTCTATTACCAAAGAGCTGTGTAATGAGCTTAACATAAGGGGTTTCACCACAACCTGCACAAGCGCCAGAGAATTCCATTAATGGTTGTTTGAATTGGCTTCCCTTTACTGTGGTTTCTAAATTTGAACCCATAACATCGTTAGGAAGTGACTCAAAGAAATCTACATTAGCGTTTTCACCAGCTTCACGTTCTCCTTCGATCGGTTTCATTTCCAAAGCTTGTTTCGGACATTCGTTTACACATACTCTACAACCCTGACAATCCTCAATATAAACCTGAATCTTATATTGGAATTCATCTTTATCTTTACCCATTGCGATAAGAGTATTGAAACTTTCAGGTGCACCTTTCATATCTTCATTTTTAATTAGTTTAGGTCGGATAGCTGCATGAGGACAAACAATAGAACACTGATTACATTGAATACAAAGGTCTGCATCCCAATGTGGAACGATTGGAGAAACACCGCGTTTTTCAAGCTTTGTAGTTCCGGAAGGCACAAAGCCACCTAACGGCATATGGGAAACAGGAATATCATCTCCCTTTTCTCTCATTATCTTTTCGATAATATTCTTTGTAAATTCATCTGCATCATCCGGCACAAGTTTCTTAAGTTTTGTGTGATTTGCAGGAAGTTTATCAGGAACAGATATTTCAACTAATGCTTCATTAGTTTTATCAACTGCTGTCCAGTTCATTTCTACAACATTCTTTCCTTTTTTAATAAATGTTTTCTCGATAGCTTTCTTTATCATTTTAATAGCTTCTTCTCTATCTAAAACACCGGAAATAAGGAAGAATGCGGTCTGCATAACTGTGTTGATCCTACTGCCAAGTCCAACATCATTAGCTATCTTTAATGCATTGATATTATAAAGTTTAATATTTTTTTCAATTATTGTCTTTTGCATATCTTCTGTCAGGTTTTCAAAAACTTCTTCTGCATTCCAATGAGAATTAAGAAGGAATACTCCGCCATCTTTAATTCCTTCAAGAATATCGTAACGTCCGATGAATGCTGGATTATGTAATCCGATAAAATTTGCATGTTCAACCAAATATTCCGATTGGATCGGGCTTTTTCCAAAACGAAGATGTGATCTGGTAATTCCACCTGATTTTTTTGAATCGTATTGGAAGTAACCTTGAGCATACATATCAGTGTTATCGCCAATAATCTTAATTGAATTTTTATTTGCGCCAACCGTTCCATCTGATCCCAATCCCCAGAATTTACAACTGATACCACCTTCCGGCATTGTATTAAGTTGAGCACCAATTTTAAGTGACTTATTAGTTACATCATCATTAATACCAACAGTAAAGCCATGTGTGGCATCTCCATCAAGATGGTCGTATACCGCTTTAACCATTGAAGGTGTGAATTCCTTAGAAGAAAGACCGTAACGTCCGCCAATAATTGTGAGATCTTTTCTATCTTTAAGAGCTGCAACAGTATCCAAATATAATGGATCACCAATTGCACCAGGTTCTTTTGTTCTATCCAAAACAGCAATTTTCTTAATTGTTGCAGGGATAGCATCAATAAAAGCTTTTACAGAGAAAGGACGGTAAAGGCGAACTTTGATAAGACCGAGTTTTTCACCTCTTGCATTTAGATAATTAATTGTTTCTTCGATAGTTTCTACACTACTACCCATTGCAATAATAAGTTTTTCTGCATCCGGAGCACCAACATAATCAAAAAGATGATATTGTCTTCCGATAACTTTTGCTAATTTATCCATATATTCTTGTACAATTTCAGGAATAGCATCATAATATTTATTACAAGTTTCACGACCCTGGAAAAAGACATCTGGATTTTGAGCGCCAACTTTTATCATTGGTCTTTCCGGATTCATAGATCTATTCCTGAAATTCTCTACATATTTCATATCTATCATTTCACGCATTGTGTCATAATCGATAACTTCGATCTTTTGGATTTCGTGAGAATTCCTAAATCCATCAAAGAAATTCAGGAAAGGAATACTTGCTTTTAACGTAGAAAGATGTGAAACAACACCCAGATCCATAATCTCTTGAATTGAACAGGCTGACATTAGAGCAAAACCAGTGTTTCTTGCAGACATTACATCTGAATGATCTCCAAATATCGAAAGTGAGTGTGTAGCAAGTGTTCTTGCTGTAACGTGGAAAACCGTAGGTAACATTTCACCAGAGATTTTATGCATATTCGGGAGCATAAGCATAAGACCTTGAGAAGCAGTAAATGTGGTTGTGAATGCTCCACCCGAAAGAGTACCATGAACAGCTCCTGCTGCACCAGCCTCCGATTGCATTTCGATTACATCAACAGTTTGGCCAAAAACATTCTTCCGATCATTCGATGCCCATGCATCTGCATATTCACCCATTGTAGATGATGGAGTGATCGGGTAAATTGCGGCAACTTCACTGAAGGCATAAGCTACATGCGCAGCAGCATAATTACCGTCTAAAGTAACTTTTTCAAATTTTTTCATTTTAGCTCCTCTATTAATTATTTATTTACTATTTCATAATATTTGTTACAAAAAATTAATATAACATTTGCGAGTCAATATATTAAATGTATTCTACTTTTTTATTCAATTTTATCAGGTATTTCACTCTGTTCTTTCAATTCAAAGATGGGCTTAAAATATCTAAATTGATTTTCTATAGTAGTACTCTCACATATCTTTTGTTTAATTCGTTTAATGTCTTCTTGAAGTTTAAACTTTTGTGCTTCATCGCTAATAATAAATAATTCGCTTAACATATACCAACTTATAAGATATTGTTCTTGATGTTTAAAAATATCAGCTAATCCAGCAAGAATCTCATCTCGGTTTGTATGTTCAGGGAAATCTAAATAAAGTCGGATAAGTGATCTCTTAGCATTTTCGTGATATTCAAGTGAAATATTTGCTATATAATCCAGAAAAAGCAATTTTTCAATGTATAGAGAATCATTAAGAATAATGAGAGGTTCAAGAGTATTCAAAGCTTCTTTATAATCCTTTTTAAATATATTATTCGTGGCTATTTTGATCAGTAAATTATTACTTTCAGATTCTTCAGTTTCCAAAAGTATGGTTCTATAGACATCATTAGCTTCACCGTAAAGCTGGTTGCTTTCATACAATCTTGCCAATATATTTAGAAAACCAACATGTTTCTGAGCATTTTGTGCTTTAGAAACTGCAGCCGAAACAATATCAAATGCAGAAAGTGGAGAAACATGGATAATTGCTATCTCAAAATCTACCAAACGCTCATCTATGATTTGTTCTTCTGAAGAAGATAGAATTGTTTTTGCAAAGAATTCTGATGCTTGCAGCCAATCTTCCCTTTCTTTATAAATGAAAGCTTTAAAATAGAATAGAGAATCCTTTTCTATGGCATCTTCCAATGTTTTATCAATATATTCAAGAGCATTATCATATTCGTTTTTATCGATGTAAAATTTGATTAATTTGATATTATATTGTACATCATTAATATCAGATATACTTTCATTCTGTGCATACAAATTAATGCAAAAAACCATTATTATCAATACTAATACCATTACTTTCATTTAAGTTTCTTTAAACTCCATTAGTAATTGCAATTAACGAATTTATTAATGATAATGGTGTCAAGTTGAAAGTTATTTCAATAAATTCTCTTTTGCAAAAATGGCGGCACCAAGGGCACCTGTAATAAAAGAATTCGCCGGTACGATCACTTCTGTACCCATAATCTCCGAAATTGCTATTTGCATTCCATTATTCTTAGCTACTCCACCAGTAAAGACTATTGGTTTTTGCCAATGAAGTTGAGAGGCAAGATTTTTTGTTCTTTTTGCAATTGAGCGATGTACAGCATTAATAATGTTCGGTTTTTCAAAACCCTCAGCAATTAAACCAATAATTTCTGATTCAGCAAAAACTACACAAGTACTATTAATATCTATCTTTTTAGTTGATGATTTTGAAATATTGCCCAGTTCATCAATAGTTGTTTCAAGTGTAGTTGCGGTAACTTCCAAAAATTTTCCGGTTCCTGCAGCACATCTATCGTTCATAATAAAATCTTTTACATGACCTTTCTCATCAACAATAATAATTTTGGAATCCTGCCCGCCAATATCGATGATCGTTCTTGCCTTTGGGAAAAAATAATTAGCTCCTCTGGCATGACAGCTTATCTCAGAAATACGCTTGTCTGAGAATGGAACAATATTCCTACCGTAGCCTGTAGAAAATATATTTGTAATGTCAGATCTGGAAATTGAAGTCTCTTCCAATGCATCATTCAATAAGAGTTCAGCTACTTTTCTCGGATTTACACCAGTATCGGTTACATTTGAGTATATAATTTTATCATCATTCAAAACAACAATCTTTGACATTCTCGAACCAAGATCGATTCCAACTGTTATCATTTTATTATCCATATTATTAAATTTGCAAAATCTCCTAATTAAACCATAATGTGTATAAATTGATCTTCTTCTTTGAAATATTCAGATGCAAGATCATGCAGCATTTTCACGTCTACCCTATCCAAACGTTCATCTCTTTTCAAATAGAAAGAATACCCCAAGCCCAATGACTCTAAAATGGAAAGCGTTTGTGCCAGGTTCAGAACACTTTCCTGTTCCATAAGCCGTTGACCTCGAATGAAATTCTTTGTTGTTTCAAGCTCTTTAAGTGTAATGCCATTTTTCATAATATTTTGTAGAACATTACGGATTATTTTAACTGCTTCGTCTTTATTTGCTTTATCTACAACTGCTGAAGCAACCCAGAATCCAGTAGATCTCACTGAACTAAAGCTGAAATCTACAGAATAAGCAAGGCCATGTTTCTCACGAAGTTCATTAAAAAGGATCGAATCATTTTCACCACCAATTATCTGCGAGAGAACATGAAATGCTGTATTTTTAATTTTATTATGTGCACTACAGGCAAAACCACCAATATTGATTATCGCTTGATCCATTCCTTTTTTTGATAATTTAAATTTTGTTTTAGAGGAATTGATGATCGCCTTTTGGATAGATCTTGAAAAATTATTTTTCTTAAATACGAAGTTTGCTTCACAAAGTCTTAGAGCTTCATCAAAGTTAAAATCACCAACAATTGCAAGTGACATATTTTCCGGTTGATAATGCATTCCATACCATTCTTTAACTTGCTTAATTGTAATATTCTGAATTGATGTTTTTGAACCTGAACGACTATTAAGATTGCTCTTTTTCCCAAAGATCATCTCCTTAAATAGAAGTGCTGAGTTATGTTGCGGATAATCTTTTATTCTATCCATATTACTTTTTGTAGTTATCTTGATATTGTTAAAATGTTCCTTTGGAAAAGTAGGATGAAGTACTACATCAGAAAGTAATTCTAAACTTGCTGGAAGCATTTCCTTAAAACATTTTGCGTTAACAATAGTCGTCTCACTTTGTGAACTTATACCGAAATTAATACCATTTGAGATACAATAATTTAGAAACTGCTGATAATTTCTTTTATCGTTTCCATATAGTAACAAGGCAGATGTGAGATAGTTGATGCCGAGATTTTTCACAGTTTCATTCAATTGAGAAACCTCATAAGAGAGTGATATTCCAACTGTAGGTTTACCTGTAACCTTTTTTAAAAGGATTTTCATACCATTATCTAAGCGAGTTTCAAAAAAAGTTTGTTCAATAATTTTATTAGATTTATATTTTTCTTTAAGTAATCTACAAATAATGTTTTTATCTACATCATCTTTTCCGGTGCAGTAAATATATAGATGTTCTTTGCTGAAATAATTTTTTATTACCCTTTTAATGTCATTGCTGGTTATATTTCTTATCATTTCCGGATATTCAAAAAATTTCTTGTAGTTAGAAAGAATCTCTTCACTTCCCAAACTGGATGCTAGTGACTCTATATATTCAAATGTGTAGCGATAGAAATAGATCAATTCCTTTTTATTATCCTTTAATTCAATATCGCTCATTCCATGCATGTAAAACTGCTTAAACTCTTCTAGAAATATTTTACTGATTTTTGTTAGATTAGCTTTTCTTTTAGGCATAATTATTATTACGGAAGCACCATCATTAATTCCACTTAGAGAATGAACATGAACATTATCAATTAGTTTTTCCTCTGTGAACAATCTTTTATACAATCTAGAATTCTTACCTATTGAAAATGCTTTAGTAGCTAAAGAAAGGGCATATGAATCCGGATCAGTTTCTGCCAGATCGGGAATAATAAAAGCGAGTATACTACTGGAAATGTCTTTTGGCAAATATTTGATCTCAGGTTTAATAGGGAAGTGATTACTCACTCTCTTTCGCTCTTTTAACGCTGCAGGTTCCCATTTTCCAAAGTACTTATCGATCACATTATCAAGTTCATTTCCTATTATATCACCAGACGCAACTAAAAAGCAGTTATTTGGAACATAATATTTTTTATAAAATTCACGAAGTGAATTGGGATTTGCCTTCATTAGAGAGTTCAAATTTCCGATAATTGGTTTTTTATAAGGATTTTTTGTAAAATAATCAGCTGCAATATCTTCAATAAAGGAATCTTCCGTTTCATTCTTAAATTGTTTAAGTTCTTCTATAACTACTTTTTTCTCTGAAATGAAGTCTTCATCAGAAAAATCTGCCTTAAGGGCAAGTTCAGATAGTATTTCAATTCCCTCTTCTGTATATTTGGAAGGAAGTGTGATATAGAAACAAGTAGAATCAAACTCGGTGTAAGCATTCATAGATCCACCAAGATTTGTAACCTTATTCATTATCGCATTCTGCGGATATGCATTTGTAGATTTGAATACAAGGTGTTCTGTTAGATGTGAATATCCAGCTTCTGATCTCTCTTCCCAGGCAGAACCAATGCGAATATAGAGCTGAAGACAAATCAATGGATTAGAATTATCCTTGGCAGTTATAATTTTAAATTCATTTTTCAAGATCTTCGATGTTACTTTCATTTATTTCCTTTTTTCACCGCCAAGAACGCAAAGACGCTAAGAATACAAACCAACCAAAACTTGGCACATGTCGAAGAACATGTGCTAAATCGGGGAAAAACATTTCGTTTTTCGTCTTAGTGCTTCTTCGTGTACTTCGCGGCTGATTTTTTTCTTTTATCTATTTCCACACAAGCATAAGCATTGTGATTATGAATAGATTCATAATTTTCTGATTGTACTTTAAACCAGTCGATTCGTTCTTCTTTTTGCAATTTTAATGTAACCTCACTTACTAAATCTACAACAAATCTTGGAATATCATAAGCTTTTTCTGTAAAATATTTTTCATCAACCCGTTTAATCAGCGAATATATCACACAACTTGCACAGATCACT
>JAUVKM010000060.1 GCA_030596265.1 Candidatus Cloacimonadota bacterium | reverse complement strand
TGATATTTTATTTCAATATAAATTGATAAATAATAATGATTATAGTGACAATTACGCAACTATTGGCATTGAAAATGAAACACAAACGGATGGTTTGCTCATTACGTTTGCAAATATATACCCGCCGACAGTACATACAATTCAATCTGAAACTGCGATCTTATTTACAGCAAATGATGGTTCACCGGTACAAGGCGATAACAACCTTATTATTAATTCTCCTAAACTTTTCCCGAATTATCCTAATCCTTTCAATCCTACTACTACTATAACATTTAATTTAGCTACAGATATTTCGGAGAATGCAGAGTTAAATATCTATAATTTGAAAGGACAAAAAGTGAAACAACTTGTCAGCAGTAAACTAACTGCAGGTCAGCATTCTGTTGTATGGAATGGAACGGATAATAACAATAAACCTGTTTCCTCGGGAGTATATTTCTATAAACTAGTTGCTGATGGAAAAGCCATAGCCACAAAAAAATGTTTACTTTTAAAATAATTAAAGAGATAAAAGTGTAATAATGTGCTGTTGTCCTTAGCTCCGATCAAATCGAAGCTTGGGATGACACAAGCTGGGAGTAAGCTATATCCCTTAATTTGAGGTAAATCATTTATGAGAAGGATCTTTTTAATCTTTGTTCTATTTGCATTATTTGTTCAATTATTAAGTTTAGAATTCTCTGAAATTGAAAATTCATTTACAGTTAATGGAAGTTTTGAAATCAACGAGATCAAAGTAGAAATAATAAATGAAAACGTTTTTGATAGAATTACTATTCCCGATTGCAAAACCAGCATGATCTCAAATGTTTTTGAATTACCTGTTTATACCAGGCTTGTTTCACTTCCAAATACTGGAAATTACAGATCTTCCAATATTAAATATGATTATGATGAAATCGTACTATCCAACAAAATAGCATCGATAGAATTTAATGAGCAGGAAGATCTCTATACAGTTGATGATTGGTTTCCCAAAGATATTGTTACGATTGCTAAACCTGCAATAATGCGGGGAAACAGATTCTCTCAGGTTTCTATCTCCCCCATTCAGTACAATCCAAAGCAAAACATCATCAGGGTGTTAAAAGATATAGAAATAGATTTTGAAATTGATAACTCTGATACCAGAAACCAGCTTACAAAAGAGATTCTTTCTTCACATTTCAATAAGCTAGCAACTAAAAAGATCATTGGTACAGAAAATAGGACAAGCTCAGTTGGTGGGGAATATCTATTTATTGCCCCAAGTAGTGTTGAGAGCATTTTGCAGCCACTACTCCGCTGGAAAGAAAAATTGGGCTTCCAAACAAAACTTGTTTTTATTGATGATATCGGTACAACTGCCGATGATATAAAAGATTATCTACAAAATGCTTATGATACTTGGGAAAATCCTCCTGAATTTGTTGTTCTGGTTGGTGATGTAAGTGGTTTTATTGTTATACCGGCATTCTATGTAGAAGCTTATTATCCACCCGGCTCCTGGAATGTAAGTGATCATAATTATACACTTTTAGATGGAGATGATTATTTTCCAGATATTTTTATCGGCAGACTTTCTGTTCAAAGTAATATGGAACTAATGACGATCGTATCCAAAATAATCAATTATGAGCAAAATCCCTTTATGGATATCCCTTGGCAGAAACGTGCTTTAATGGTTGGACGTGTCGAAGAATGGAATGGTTACTCTCAGCGTGAAACTTTGATGGGAATCAGAAATAAACTTCTTGATTTTGAATATACAACTGTCGATACATTTATAAGTCCCTGGCAGCAGGGGAATACCCAGCTTGCAAACAAAATAAGTGAAGGTGAATCTTTTATCTGTTTTCGCGGAGCTGGATCTTCTTCCTATTGGAGTGGTGGTTATACAGGCCCTATGTTTACTATCGATGATATAGATCTGTTAAACAATGGGTTTATGTTACCCCTGGTTACAAGTATAACTTGTGGTGGTGGTGATTTTGCTTCTGAACAATATACAACATGTTTTGGTGAGAAATGGTTAGCGGCTGGAAATACCTCGGTTCCACAAGGTGCCATCGGATTCATCGGACCAAGCGAGTATGACACAAAAACCTGGTTTAATAATGCTAATGCAGCGGGAATTTATCAGGGTGTTACTCAAGAAGGATTATTTCGCTGTGGAGAATTATTGCTGCGCGGGAAGATGGAGTTATACAATAATTATCCGCATAATCATGCTTGGGGAGGTGCAGAAGACTCAGATCAATTCTATTTCTATGTTTATAATCTTTTAGGAGACCCGGGATTACAAGTTTTAACTGACATCCCAAAAGAGATTGAACTTACCTTTGATCCGGTTATTCAATCTTCAGCTAATTTCATTGAAGTTCAAATTGATATTTCTGAAAGTGATCTTTCCGGATTTACGATTGCTATTACATCTGAAGACAGCCTGATAGCAACAGGAACTACAGATGCCAATGGAACTGCAATTATTCCTCTTGAACTACAGGTTGGCAATTATGAAATTACTGCTTCTAAATATTGTTATATCCCACAAACGAACGACCTGATGGTGAATTCAGATGCTTCACTCATATTAGAAGATTTTTCTTTTTCAGAGCAACTAATCTCCGGATTTAATTCAAACTTGGAATTTACAATTGCTAATATTGGAGTTGATGATATTGAAGATATTATTATTACTCTTTCATGTAATAATGAACATATCTCACTCTCCGGTAACCCAATTGTTCTCAATATTCTAGAGAACGGACAGAATTTTTCAGATGAATTTGAGATACAGGTTTCTGAGAGCTGGATTGATGGAGAGGATGTAAATTTATTTATGAATATCACTTCTGACAGTGGAGATTTTGTTTTTTTATGCCCAACTGCAATTGTTTCACCGGAACTGGTTGTTTCTGAATTTTTAGTACAAAACTCATCTAATTGCCTTATCCAAAATGAACTAGCAAATATTACAATTGAATTGCTTAACTATGGAAATTTTGAAACCGGTAATTTCCAAGCTGAACTTATCTGCACGAATGAAAATGCCATAATTGAAAATGCCTTTTCTACCTTTATTAACATTCAGCAAGATGAAACGGGAATCGGTAACTTTACTGTTCTACCCGAGAATGTGATCTCCGGTGAAATTGTCCAATTTGAATTGAAGATCACAAATGATGATATTATTTTGCAAAATATTAGTTTCAATTATCCAATCGGCATTATAGATTCAACCAGCGTTACATTTAGTGAAAGCGGTTATTTTGCAATTGAATCTAGAGATTTTGGAAACTTCGAGACACCACAATATGACTGGATCGAAATAGATCCTACCTATGGAGGTGACGGTTCACTTCTCAATGCTGACCATACAATCACTGACGGAGCAACAAAGATCATCCCACTTCCCTTCCAGTTCAATTATTATGGTAGTTTCTATGATCACATCTCTGTTTGTACTGAAGGTTATATCTCTATGGAGACTATGCCGCTTGTGTTTCATAGAAATCGTAATATCCCATCCGGAGTTGGTCCAGCCGGAATGATCGCACCTTTCTGGGATGACCTTATTGATGGTAGAATATATGTTAAATACGATGAAGAAAAAAATTATTTTATCATTGAATGGTCCGATTTTAAAAATGAATATGATGAGATCAGTGAGATCTTTCAGGTGATACTATACGATCCGGAATATTACTTCTCAGCTACGGTAAATAAACTGATCAAGTTCCAATATAAAGAAGTGAGTAACACCGATCATGATGAGAATTATGCCACTATAGGCTTAGAAAACTATCAACAGGATAACGGTCTATTGCTAACTTTCTCAAATATATATCCAAATACCGTACATGAATTACAAAATGAGACCGCAATACTATTTTGTAATAATGTTGATTATGGCATTCCGTTTATAAGTGTTGAGCCTGAGAGTTTCTTTTTTACTGTTCCCGCAGATTCCACTTTCCTGGTTGATCTTGCTTTATCAAATGCTCTTGGCTCCTCCGATGTTTCTTATGAAGTATCATTTGCTCATTTTGCCAGAGTACCTTCTAATGATCCATCCAATTTCATTGAAGATCTCTCAAGAAGCATTGAAGGAAATTTCATAATAAGTATGACATCAATTTATATTCCGATAGTTCCAATGGGTTTCCTTTTTTATTTAGTTCATCCCGATGTTGATGGCGAAGGTATTCAAGGTATTACAATTGACTTCCCACCTGGTTTTTATGTAAATAGTGCTACAGATATTGATGTTCTGGAATATAATAATGAAATTGGTGATGGAGCCGAAGTCAGTTGGGGATTTGAGCAGGGAATAACAATCCTGCCTTCTAATGTTGGAATTCATATTAATGTAAACGTTACGATTGACGAAGATCAAACATCTCCTGTAGAAATTGGCTGGTACATCGAAGGAGATGGATCGGGAGTCGCTCCTCACGAAGTTAGCGGTACATTTACTGTAGATCCAACCGGAGATAATTATCTCTGGGTAACTTATCCCAATGGTGGAGAAACTATCGTTCCCTCAATTCAAGACACTCTAAGATGGAATAAATATGGTGATGCCGACTTTGTTAAATTATCCTTAACCAGAGATAATGAGCAAACCTGGCAAATAATTGATGGAATGGCTGAAAATTCAGGATCATATCCATACACTTTTGATGGTCCACTTAGCGATGAATGCAGATTCAAAGTTACAACCATCGATGAAAGTAGTTTCGATATTTCTGATAGTTTATTCAGCATTTCTGCTTTCAATATAATCTATCCGAATGAAAATTCTATACTATCTTATGGAACAATTGAAACATTACTTTGGGAAGATACAAGTATTTACGAAAATGTGCGGATCGAGTTTTCCGCAAATAATGGGTATTCATGGGAAATAGTTACAGAAACAACTGAAAATACCGGTTCATTTATTTTTACAGTTTCGGGACCACCTTCCGAATATTGTATATTCCGAATCAGCAATCTTTCCGGTTCTGTTCAAAACACATCCGGATCTTTCACAATTGTAGATTCACCAGTTAATTGGCTGGCAATAGAAAATACTTCGGGAATTATTCCGGCAGGCGAAAACGATATTAATTCTATAACTATCTCTTCCAATGGACTTGAACCTGCTATTTATGTTGCAGTTATTAAGATCATCACTAATATTGGGCAAATTCTTAATATTCCAATAACATTAGATGTACTTTCAAACACACCTCCAGTAGAACATTATATACTTGGGCAGAACTATCCAAATCCATTTAATCCGTTTACGAAGATCGATTACGAGATTCCTGCAGCCGGTAAGATAACAATTAAAGTGTACAATATCAGAGGACAGTATGTAAAAACACTTGTTAATGAGCATAAGGAAGCCGGAAGTGATTACACTTATTGGGATGGAACCGATGATAAGAACCGTAAGGTAAGTTCAGGAGTCTATTTCTATCAGCTCGAATCTAAGGGTTCTACAAAAACAAAAAAGATGATACTGATTAAATAAAATAAAAGGGGTAAAAATGAAAATGAAAACAACGTATTTGATGATAATTTTTTTAATTATCGGTAGTTTATTGTATTCCTCAGAATATAAAGAAACTATAAACACACAATTATTGGAGAAGATGAACATTTCTTCTGAGGATGAATTTATACGAGTAAATATTTCTCTTAGAGATATTTATGATTCACAGAAAATGATCTTAGAAACATCAAGGATGACAAAACAAGACAAAAGAGAACATGTAACTTCTAAACTTAAAGAATTCAGTACACGATCTCAAGCAGATCTAATTTCTCAACTAAATGAATTAGAATCAGCTTCCGAAGTTAGAAAAATAAAAACACTTTGGATAGTTAATGTAGTGAATTGTGAAATAACTAAAAATGCGATAGATAAAATTTCTGAGAGAAATGATATTGCATTGATAGATTATGATGAAGAGAGAAATATACTTTTAGCTCCGGCTATTAACAAAGAATCGAGCGAATATCTGCATGAGATAAGGGACAGTAGAGAGATCACATGGAATGTAACTAAAGTTAATGCAGATGATGTATGGTCGCAGGGATATTACGGTTTAGGAGTTATTGTAGCGGTTTTGGATACTGGAGTTAATTACAATCATACGGATTTGAACGACCATCTCTGGAGCCATCCTGATTATCCATTACACGGTTACGATTTTATTAATAATGATAACAATCCGATGGATGATCATGGACATGGAACACATTGTGCCGGAACAGTTGCAGGAGATGGAACATCCGGTTCTCAAACCGGTATGGCTCCGGAATCTTCAATAATGTGTATAAAATTATTAGATTCAACCGGTAACGGTAGTGAATCTGTATGCTGGCAGGCAATTGAATTTGCTGTAGATAACGGAGCTGATGTTTTAAGTATGTCTTTCGGCTGGCAGCACAATTGGGGAACAAATAGAACAGCTTGGAGAAATACAATGGATTATGTTTATGCAGCCGATGTTTTTGCATCAGTTGCTGCAGGAAATGAAGGTAATCAGCAATCTTCATATCCTATTCCCGATAATGTGAGAACTCCCGGAGATTGTCCTCCACCCTGGTTGCATCCGGATCAAACACTTACCGGTGGTCTTTCCTCTGTAGTTTGCATTGGAGCTACCGATATTAATGATAATCTTGCCAGCTTCTCCAGTAGGGGTCCTGTTACATGGGAATTTGTTGCCGATTACAATGATTATGCTTACAATCCCGAAATGGGCTTGATCCGTCCTGATATTTCTGCTCCAGGAGTTAATATTAAATCATTAGCATATAACAATAATACCGGATATGCAGATGGATGGAGCGGAACTTCTATGGCTACACCATGTGTAGCAGGAGTTATAGCACTGATGCTTTCAAAAGATTTCACTCTTACTCCAGCACAAATAGATCAGATAATTGAAGAAAATGCAGCAGTTGCTCAAAATCCTAAGAACAATAATTTCGGTTCAGGAAGAATTGATGCGCTTGCATCAGTCAATGCGGTTCCCACACCAAATACACCACCAAATGCTGCAGTTAATCCCAATCCTTCTGATAATGCCGAGAGTGTTGCAGTTAATACAAACTTGAGTTGGATGAATGGTGGTGGAGCAGCTTCTTATGAAGTATTTTTCGGTACCGATAATCCACCTACAAATATAGTAAATGGAGAAGCAGTAACCTCTTCTAATTATGAACTAGCCGGAACTTTAGAATTAGAAACAGTTTATTACTGGAGCATTAATTCTATAAATGATTTTGGAAATGCTTATGGACCAATTTGGAGTTTTACAACAGTTGGACCTGCCGATGAAGATTTTGAGAGTGGTGGATTCCTACAATATCCATGGGAATTTCAAGGGTATGAGATCACGTGGCCGAATGTGAATCCGATAGAAGATTTTATTCTTGGAAATCCAATAACTAATATAGAATGGAGTATTGACACTACTGAATTTTATAGCGGTGCAGCAAGTGCAAAATCTTATCCAATAATTGATAATCAAGCTTCTTTCATAAGTTTAGAATTAGAAGTTACTCAGGATGGTACGTTAAGTTTCTGGTACAAAGTCGACAGTGAATATAGTCCTTCCCAAACTTATTTCTATGATGGACTTTTCTTTATTATTGATGGAGAAACTGCTGATCGATTCCAACCGGAAGCTGATGGATCTTCTCCCTGGACGTTTGCCAGCTATGAAATTGATGCCGGCATACATACATTTGACTGGGTTTATGTGAAAGACGGCAGTGTGAGCGGTGGCTCAGATTGCGCCTGGATAGATTATATTACATTCCCGGAAGTTGAAGTACTACTTCCGATCTTAGAAATTAACCCTGATGTGTTTACTTTCGATCTGATAATTAATGAAATAGTAACGGATGAATTTACCATTGCGAATATTGGAGAAGGAGTTGGTGAATATACAATAGAATTGATCTATACAGGTGATTGGTTGGAACTCGATTCTTATTCAGGTACAGTGCAGCCCGGAGATACCGATACAATAATGCTTACAATAGATCCAGATGGATTAGAAAATGGAGATTATACTGCTGATATTAGTATTACAGATAATAGAGACGTAACTGTTATTCCTGTTACTCTTTCTATTACCTTTACCGATGCAGATTCCGATCTGATACCGGTTACTGCTCTTATTGGAAATCATCCAAATCCTTTCAATCCAACCACAACAATTTTATTCTCTATCTCTGAGAATAGTAATGTTGGGGTATCAATTTATAGTATTAAGGGTCAAAAAGTACGACAACTTGTAAGCAATCAGCTTTCAGCAGGTCAGCATTCTACAGTTTGGAATGGAAACGATGACTCGGGTGAACCTGTAAGCTCAGGAGTTTATTTCTACAGATTGAATGTTAATGGTAAAACTGCAGCAACAAAGAAGATGCTGCTTCTAAAATAATATAAATAATAACCCGGCTTGAGAATCTCTCAGGCTGGGTTATTCTACACACCTCACCCTGCTGTTCCGTCTTCGCCGGACTTACGCCCTGATTTCTTCAAACACAAGAGAGGGAACATAAGAAGCCGCAGGAAGACTTGATTTCAGATTTACGATATGCGATTGGAAATTTGAGTATAAAAAAACTGTCTTTCTGCATGCCAAGCCATATTAGCAAGAAGGCTGGAGGAAATCTTCGGAGAATTTTCTGCGAAGAATCTCAGATTTTTTATATCTCTTTTTTCCTTTTAACTACTTAATTACTAAACTTCATAATTGCTAAACTTTTTCTATTTGACAGTTAATAACAAAACATACAATTTTGGTTTTGCAAGTAAAAATAAAGGAAAGACTAAATGCAGATTGAAACAAGAGATATTAAAATTAGGGATGAAAAGCCTGAAACAATAAAATCTTCAAATAAATATTTTCTGCCTGCATATATAGAAACCCTCGAATTAATGAATTATAATGAATCTACCATCAAAACATATCAACAACATTTCCAATTATTTTTAAATTATTTTAAAAACACAGATCCGGAAGAGATTGATTTTGATGAAGTTCGACAATATATTTTGTACTTAGTGAAGAAGAAAAAATATTCTGTATCATCCCAGAACAATGCAATTAATTCCATAAGATTTTATTATACTAATGTGCTGCATCAAGAAATTGATGATTATTATTTAACAAGACCCAAAAGAGAGAAAAGACTTCCACAAATCTTAAATGAGCAGGAAGTTAGTAAAATTCTGAAATGCATAACGGATTTAAGAGCAAAGTGTATGATCTTCTTGATATACTCGGCTGGTTTAACTCCGAGTGAAGTAACATATATTAAAATAGAAGATATTGATTCTGATAAAATGCAAATATTTATCAGCAGCGCAAGAAGTAATAAAGACCGTTTTGTAATCCTTTCGAAAAAAGTATTGATCTTACTTCGAG
>JAUVKM010000158.1 GCA_030596265.1 Candidatus Cloacimonadota bacterium | reverse complement strand
TCTTTTTTCATCTGATCTCTACCTCCTCAGCATCTTCGCCATAAATCTCTTTGAATCTCTTTTTATCGATCTCCTTTGGAGTTCCATCAAAAACAATTTTACCATCTTTCAAACCAATAACACGAGAGCCATATTTTCTTGCCAGGCTGAGAAAGTGAAGTGAACAGATAATTGTGATCTTATCTTTTTTATTTAATTCTCCCAGGTATTGCATCACTGAATCTGCTGTAGCTGGATCAAGACTGGCAACCGGCTCATCTGCGAGTATAACTTTAGGATTCTGCATCAATGCCCGGGCAATTGCAACACGCTGTTGCTCTCCACCACTTAGATTCTTTATCCTATTCTCAGCAAAATCTTTCAACCCAACACGCTGCAGGTTTTCCAAAGCAATTTTCACATCCGTCTTATTTTTGGATAATGCAAGTGAATGCAACAGAGATGAATATCCTAATTTACCAGTTAGAACATTTGTGAGCGAACTCAAGTTTTTTATCAGGTTGAATTGCTGGAATATCATGCCGATCTTTCGACGAATTAAACGAAGTTTTTGCCCTTCTGCTGCAATAACATCTTGCCCATCGAAATGAATTTCACCGGATGTAGGCTCGATAAGCCGATTCAAGCAACGGAGAAGTGTGGTTTTACCGGAACCGGAAAGTCCTAGAAGAATGCAGAATTCACCTTCTTTAATATTTAAATTGATATCTTTTAGAGCATGTGTTCCGCCGGTATAAATTTTGTTCAGGTTTTCAATTTCAATGATATTTTTCATTTAACCTACATTTATTTTGGATTTCTCATACTGAGGGATCCATTCGATTTTCATAATTTTAATCCACTAAATTAAAAATCATCTTCCCCGATTGTTTTTATTGCTTCTCGTACGCTGTCATAATCTTTCTCAGATGCTCGAATGAAATTATCTATTTCCAATAGATCTTTCAAGGTTTCTCGATCTTTATCATCATTTGCAAATTCTAATAGTGCTTCAACAATTCTTTCTTTCATTTCCAGAGGAAAATTTTTACGGAAAGTAACTGTAGCATTAGGGATCCACTCTGTAAAACCAATTATTTTGATTTTTTCCATAACATCCGGAAATGTTTCAATAACAGTATTCCGCGCATCATGAGCATCTTTTTCGTTAACAGGAGTCCAGAAAGCGCAGCCCACATCAGCTCTACCACTATAAACAGCTAGAACCGCTTGTGGATGACCACCGGCAAAAAAATATTTTTCCGGCTGAATACCTTTCTCGATCAACAGAGCCGATGGATAAATATACCCTGAAGTGGAAGCAGCATCCGTGTATGCAATTATTTTCCCTTCTATGTCTTCTAGAGTATTTATATTGCTGTCCGATCGAGTAATAAATTGTCCTCTGTATTTATCAAATCCCTTCCGAACGACTGTGAGAGCCACTTCTGCATCAAATTTCTGATTTGCCAGAATGTATGCATAAGTAGCCAGCCAGGCAATATCTGTTTCTTCAGTTCCCATGGCTTCGATCACAGAAGCATAGCTTGTTGGAACAGCAACATGGAAATGATATCCCGTTTTTTCCCTGATTATATCAGCAACTTCTTTTCCGCTAGTAATTATCTTATCCGCTTCAATAGAGGGAACGAAGTACATTTTTATCGGGTTCTTTTTGGTTCCCAGTTCTACCTGTTGTCCACAGCCAAATATGACCAGGATTGAAATAAGTAAAATAAGCTTATTAAATTTCATTAAATTTAAAAAAACGCCTCCCTTGCGAGAGGCGTTCATTATAATCACCAATTAGAATATCTTTTCTAATGTGATAAGTTTATCTTTTAACATCATCGCTTTCTCAAATGTTTCTAATGACATTTTCACATCATCGTTATCATTATGAGGTGTATAAGCTTTCACATGATCAGAACGAAGTCCACCCAGGTACCAGCGTGAATCTTCCATATAGATAAGATCTTCCACATTAGCTTTCATACGTGCCATAATTGCATTTGAAAGAGATATTTTTCCAACAGGAATCGATTCATCAATAAGTACAGGAAGTCTTCTGATCTTTTCACCTTTCACATGATTCGGTTTTCCACCTTTATATTGTTCCATTGCATAATCAAGTGTATCGATAGTAAGTCCGTTAATTTTCTCATTATGATCCGGAGCTTCTTTAGTAAGAAGCGTTATAGTAACTCCCACTATTGCAGTAAGCACCATTCCAAAAAGAGCTCTTGTATAAATGAAAATTCCATTTTGCGGTGCAGAAACAAATGCAGCAAGAGGATTGATCATATCAGGAACGAATACCGTTAGGATTGTAAATCCAGATCCAACGAGCATGGAAATATTTGCAGCTTTTGCAGTAAATCTTCTCCAGAATATCCCCAGGAATATAGTAGTAACGATAGATGGAATTATTATCATAATTCCTTTGTAATGGATAGACATCAAGCTGCCTTTCATTTGTGAGAACAGAAAAACAAGTAATAAACCGAGTAAAGCAGTTCCACCTGAAACCCAACGAGCTGCTTTCAAGTAATGTTTATCATCTGCTTTAGGTTTAAATAACGGCTTGTAAATATCATAAATACCAATTGCAGAACAGGCGTTGATCAATGTATCAACAGTTGACATCAAAGCAGCAGTAAGAGCAGCTATCACAAAACCGAATACTATTGTATTATGCCGTAATGTTTCCCATGCAACAACAATAAATGTATGAAAATGATTTGCAATATGAATTGGATCAAGACCTTCCAAAGATCCACCCATAGCAGTTTGTTTTTCAATAAGTGATTTGGCAATCCAACCTACAGCACCAACAATTATAGCAGAGAATGGAAGTGTGAAAAGTACATTAAAAATTGCAGCTTTTCTTCCATCATTCACACTTTTTAGAGCCAGGTATCTCATTATGAAACCCTGATTCATAAATGTGAATGCAATACTTCCAGCCAAAGCTTCTCCCCAGAAAAGTCCGGCAGTATTAAATTTCGGATCGTTTAGCAAATCTACAAATGGTAATCTGTGAGTTACCGGTAGCCAAGACCAGAATTCTCCAAAACCTCCCAGGGCAACAATTCCGGCAACAATAGCAATTCCACCAGCAAGATAGAGCATTATACCCTGTACCAGGTCGGTAAAAATAACCGCTGTTTGCCCTCCAAATGTAACGTAACCGCCCAGCAATATCGTTGCAATCGGTACGGTAATTATCAATGGAACACCAAGAAGCCCTTCCATGGCAATACCAATTGTAAATAGATTGTATCCAATATAAAACAACATGTAAGCCATAATTATTACAAGAGAGATATAGCGCGAAGTTCTATTAAATCGACGTTCGAAATATTCGGGAATAGATTTTATCTTTGAAAAATAGATGATCGGCAGCCAACCAAACATGAAGAATGGTATGATAAACCAGTCATTCGTATAAGTCATTGAACTACTCATACCTGTTTCAAATCCCTGTTGTGAATACTTAAGATAACTGTAGGAACCAATTCCGGTAGCTATCATACTAGCTGCACCTAACCACCAGGCAAACCTTTGCCCACTATAAAAATAATCATTAATATTCTTACTAAACCTTGAGAAATACCCACCAAAAGCTGCTATCATTAAAGAGTATAATATTACAACCGTTCCAATTGTCCAATATGCACTTGGTTCTAAATTAAGTTGACTCAGATGTCCCATCTACACTCCTCCTTTCACAGGCATGTACAATGCAAATAATATCCAAACTGCATGAGTTATTGCAAAGAGGAAAAATCCTACAATTATCCATTTGAACCAGAAAGTATCATTCCCTCGTCCAAGTTTGCAGGAACCCGATTTAAACATCAGGTAAATACCTATGCAAAATGTGATCGTACCAAATCCATATTGATAAAGATAGCACGTCCAAGGATCGCTTGGTCCCCATACGGAGATAAGTATCCGTGGAAAAACATAAATAAATGCAAGAACAGCTATTATGAATAAAATTAAAGGAAGACTGCTCTTCTTTTTGACTGTGTTCATATTTTTCTCCTTATAATGAGATATGATTCTTTATCGGGCAAGTACTAAATCCCTTCTAAATCACGATCTCAATTCATTTTTTTATAACTATATTAATAATGATCTCAATTCATTTAAATCACTAATTTCATAAGTGGGGACAACTCCACTTTTATTAGTACGTTTATTTGGATTGAACCAACATGTGTCAATTCCAAAATCATTTCCACCCATTATATCTGAAGTTAAATTATCTCCAATGATTATAGAAGACTCTTTGTGAGGAAGTTTACAGAATATATGCTCGAAAAATTCAGGATCAGGTTTTGGATGTCCTATCTCTTCAGAAATAAATATATGCTGGAAAAATTTTGCCAGATCTGAATCTGCAAAACGGGGATTTTGTACATCGGCAAGTCCATTTGTGGCAAGTGCAAGTTCACACTTCCCAAATAGGAAACTGACTATTTCTTTAGCTCCCGGTAGAAGGTGAGTTCCTTTAGAGAGATTTTTGAGATAGATCGGACTGATCACTTTGGAATCAAGATCTAAATTTTCTTTAGCAAAGAATCTTCGAAAACGCTCTATTCTTAATTCTTTAGAAGTTATTTTCTTTTGCTCAAAATCCCGCCAGATTGCCATGTTAATAATTTCGTATTCTTTATGTAGTCGCTCCAGATTTTCATTTATTCCAAATTGTTTAAATGTCTTCTCAAATGCTTGTTTTTCTGCAGTATCAAAATCAAAGAGTGTTCCATCAGCATCGAATAAAACTAACTTATATTTCATTAAATTTTATTTATTTTATTAGCATCATTTTGTTCTTTGCAGCTACTTTTCCATCAATTACTAATTGGTATAGATATATACCGCTTGAAACAGGTTTACTATTGTTATCGGAACCATCCCATATAATTGAAGATTGATTATTGAATATAGAATATTGTCGGATTTTCTGTCCCTTTATGTTGTAAATTTTCAACTCAGTGCTCTCTGTGAACTCTGTGGTTAACGAAAAGGAGATCGTTGTAGTTGGATTGAATGGATTGGGGTAATTTGAGAGACTATACTCACTTTGCGGAATTACATCATTTTCCAAACCTGAAATATTAATTTGAACGTTAACCGTATCGGTTGGGAGTGATTCTCCCGAGTCGTAAACTGCGGAAATGAAATAACTGTAATACCCGTTGATAAGATTCAGATCAAAATATTCTTCAGCTATAATGCTTTGTACAATAATTCCATTCCGATAGACGTTATAAGCCAGTAACTCTTCGTCTGGAAGTTCAGGTTCTTCCCATGTAAGATGAACATTATTTCCATCATATACGGAAGCCTGAGGATTTTGCGGTGGTGGAGGAGTATTCGGATCTGGTTCAAGTTCACATAACACATAAGTTGTGTCATCTTCTGTAATAATTATATTTATCTGCAAAAATGGAATATATCCAAGTGCATTTATTGTGATCTCTTGATTCCCTGTTGGAATGTTATTTAATATAAAATATCCTTCTCCATCAGACATCGTATTCCCATATTGATTCATTATCGGAGCAAAAGCAATTGGCTCACCATTATCTTCGTTGATAACATTTCCTTCGATAGCACCATAGATAACCGGATTGCCGGTGATGGTGAGATCATCAATATTCCAACCACTGTATTGCCAGGAGCCGTCTGTAGTTCCAATTGAAAACCGGATACGAACTTCACTATTAAGGTCT
>JAUVKM010000145.1 GCA_030596265.1 Candidatus Cloacimonadota bacterium | reverse complement strand
CTTTTGGTAGCAGCTACAGCTTGTTCCCAACCACAATTCAATACAAATGTTTCCTTGCATTCTTTTTCGAGTGGAGTATTATTATTAGCTGATAAAGCAAAACGATTATCATTACCTATTTCTGCCAACTTTTTTGCCAATAAAATTATTTCTTTGGTTTTACCTGAATTTGAAGCACAAAAAACAGCAAACTTGGAAAGATCATAGAGAGCTGACTGCCTGGATCCATCAGTTGTAATGCAGATATCCAAGCCTTGAGTAAGAGCTTTTCTGATTGCATTTTTTGCCGGAAATATTCTGCTGGAGCCTTCACCGGTAAGCAGCAGTTTCCCAACGGAACTAATTTTTTGAGCAATTTTCTCTGCTTGTTTAGAATCGAACTTTTTTACAACATCAACCGTATCCATCATTTCCTGAACTAAAGCATATTTAGAGTATTTTGTTTCATTAAGATTCATAATTTATCTCCTTTTACTTTTATGGTTTAATTTCTCTTTTTTATCTCTTCAATTAATTTTTTAAAATCTTCTGTCTCCTTTCTAACTTCTTGAACAAAACTGTTATCTTCTATTGTTCCAATTGCAGCGGTCATTTCTTCCATATTTCTATAAGTTGCCTGTCGGAATGGATTATCAAAATCCTTTTTTCGGGAGATGTAAACCTGCTCCTTAATAAATTCTTGAATTTCTACTGCTTTATCTAAAGCCGGTATCCACTGTTCTTTTCTAAGGTTATCTGTACTAAGAAGTTCACAGAGTGCAGCATAAGCATGTTTTTGTTTTTCAAATGGATATTTTTCCCAAAGTTTATCATACCTGTTATGGATTTCTGTCCACTTAGCCAGTTTACCAGATCCGATATCAGCTCGCATTTGATCGACATCTTTCTCAGGAATAAGCTGTCCGCCAAGATTTACCCATTTTTTTTCACGCTTTCCTTTCAAAGCTTTACACATCGATGAAAAATCAACTTCCGGATTAATATTAAAATAATCCAATAGATTCTTAATAGCATAATAATGGAGCATATCACGATAAGCATGATAAGATTTATGTGTTTTTATGATCACAACTTTCCGGTTTGATCTTTCCATATTCTCGCCTAAAACCTGCAGGCTTTTTGTTTGTTCTTCATTTCCAGACAACATCTCTTTCCCAATAGCTATAAGTTCTTTCTCATCTATATCTTCGATAGGATCACCTTTTTTGCGAAGCGCTGCTTTAGCCGTCCATATTTCCAACAATTTTTGAGCTGTTAATATCTCTTCGATCGTGTCAGGTGCAAGGTGATCGAACTCAATATTCTGGATCTTGTTCTTACGTTTATCACGTTTATTAAATTTCCAAGAATTCCTGGACAGAGCATACATATTATACAACCACCAAAATGCCGGAAATACTTCCAATTGATCTTTAGATTCGTTATTATTGAGAAGTGAAAACGGGAGAGTGATATCTAATTCTGCCGGATATGCTGCTTTTGCCAATAACACAAAAGAGGCAAATCGGCTGGAGTGTTTGATACTTGTATTCAATCCCGGCCAAAATCCACGTCCTGCTTGAATTTCATTATCATTAGCTCTACTATTATGATTTGATCCTATTGTAGCTCCGGCAGCCACATTACTTTGTCCCAAAACAACCGAGGCAATGAGGAATGAATTATTATGATGCTGTTCATGAGCAGGAAAAATAAGATTGTTCAGTATTTCACAACAGGAAATCGTTGAGTTATCTCCTAAGAATGAATTGATCAGACGAGCTCCATATTTAAGATTTGAATTCTCTCCCAGAATAAAACGAACCGCTTTACATCCATAAAAAATATGACATCCATGACCAATTATACCATTAATAAGTTCCACACCTTCACCAATTTGAGTAGAAAGTGTTTCGGAAGAATTAATCGTCAGGTTCTTTAATTTATTAGCTCCTTTTACATAACAGTGAGAACCGAATTTAACATCTTTTATAATACGAGAATTTTTTATCACACATTGTTCAGCAACCATACCATAGAATCCACGATGAGAGTCAAAGCTGTTTTGAGTGATCTCTTTTAATTTTTTTTGTAAAAATCTGTCGTCCCGATATTTTGCCCAGAGATAAGCATCAGCAGTTATCATACCATCAAAAGGGATAACTTTGCGGCTGCCTGTTTCGTTCATAATATCAAGCCATATACGACTTTTTTCCGGTTCTCCTTTTTTGATAATTCCATTCCCAAATTTTGCATGATTGGTCGTTTGCATTTCATCTATATTAGCTAAGATACAACGGTTACCAACAATATAATGAGATAAATATTTTACGTTGTGAATTGCAACATCATCACCAATATCACATGATATGATCTTACTATTCGTGATCCCAACCGGCAGCTTCAATTCGTGATGTTCAAGAACTACATTACGTATATCTCCAATTCTTACAAGTCCAAAAAAATCATTATTCTTCAGCAGCCTAGAATTAAATTGATCGGTAACCAATATCTGGTCCCAATTATCGGAGACATTATTATTTTTTACAAGTTCATCAATTTCAGAAGAGAGTAAATGACGCCATCGATCTTTTGCCCATAAAGTCTGACAATTACGATAATAATATTCATCTTTCCCTTTTTGCAGAAATTCATTTGGAATAAAATTATTCCCGATATTGTCTATATTTTCAATTGAAACATTAGTCATATAATACTCCTCTTTAAAAAATCAACAGATATTACAGAACTCATTAAATAATTTAAAGAAATTAATAATAAGATAATGTCAAATAATTTTATCAACTGTATAATTCTGTTTTTTATTATTTCTTCGGTTTGCAGACAGCCAGCGGCAAAAGCATCTCTTCCATGGAAATTCCACCATGCTGGAAAGTTCCGTTAAAAAGATTCATATATTTATGAAATGAATTAGGATAGACAAAATAATAATCATCTTTAGTTATAACATAATTATCAACGATACCACGTTTTGGCAGTCCATATTCTTCCGGTTCTTTTATATAAAGCGCATGTTTATTATTACAGGATAAATTTTTGCCCTGTTTGTAGCGTACGGTTGTTGTTGTTTCTTTATCGGCTACAAGCTGGGTGGCTCTGTTAACCCTGATCGAGCCATGATCTGTGGTTAGAATAACCGTTGCATTCTGTTTAGCTATATTTTTTAGAGCTTCATAAAAACTTGAGTGCAGAAACCAGTGTTTCGTAAATGCTCTGAGCGCCTGTTCATCCGGAATTGTCTCTTTTAATATTTCATCTTGAGAGCGGTGATGTGCTAATAGATCTAGAAAATTATAAACCAGAGTCACCAGTTTTTCATTTTTCCATGATGCAATCTTCCTTACCACAAAATTACCCTCATCAATATTGAGGATCTTAATATATTTACTCGGACCGATATTGCATCCCAAATCGCTCACATGTTCATCCAAAAGTTGATGTTCATTTCTATTTCGGCTACTATCCGTATCATTGGAATCGATCCAGTATTCGGGGAAGTTCCTGGCAATATCATTGGGAAGTAAACCACTGAAAATAGCATTGCGTGAATAAGGAGTCGCAGTTGGTAGAATTGAATAATACATATTAAGATCAACATCGAAGAGCTCTTTTATATATGGTTCAATTGCACGGTACTGATCTAATCTCATGCAGTCCAGAACAATAAGATATACCGGTGCTTTACTATTAAATTCTGGTATAACAAAATTTGAAACCACGTCGAAAGAGAGTTGCGGTCTATCATCAGATTTCAACCAATTCTTATAGTTATCTGCAACAAAATTAGAAAACTCCGCATTGCAGTTCATTTTTTCCAGGAAATGAGTATGAAGCAGAGTCGAATCCTTAATGTCATCGAGAGTAAAATCCCAATTATTCAAATCTTTATAAATATCGATCCAGTCATTACTTTTAAGATCCAAAAATAATCTTTGATTTAATTGAGCGGAGAATTCGGCATATTGTGCTCCGATCTTATTCTTCCTGATCTCATCTGCTTCAAATAGCTTTTTAATTGCCATAATAAGTTGATTTGGATTGATAGGTTTTATTAGATAGTCAGCAATTTGACCTGCGATAGCACCTTCCATGATGCCTTCTTCCTCGCTTTTTGTAACCATGATAACAGGCAGGGAATTACTTATTCTCTTGATCTCGCGCAAGGTAGAAAGTCCATCCATTCCGGGCATCATTTCATCGAGAAATACCAGGTCAAAATCTTCTTTTGAAACCAGATCGATTGCATCTGAACCGTTGTTTATGGTTTTAACTTTATAACCACGCTCGGTAAGGAAAAGTATAAAGGGTCGCAGGTGTTCTATTTCATCATCGACCCACAAAATTCTTAACTGTTGCATTTTTTGTCTCCTTTGATCTTTTTTTTATAAATAAAAGAATCAAATTATCAAAAAGCGATATTCCCTCCAAATAATCACACTCCGTCTTTCTGAGAAACTCTCCATGCTTTTCCAGCGAAGAATCTGGAGTGTTTAGACTCTTCGTCGAATGCCTTTGAAATCCCGAAAGCTTTCGGGACTCAGAGAGACATTGGTTTTTCATTTATCAAATCCAAATATAAATCACCCCATTCTGGATTTACTTTTTCTATTAATGCTATCTTCTTCTTTTCCGCTCTTTGCGTCTTTGCGGTGAATATTCTCAGAGTGACAATAGCACTACAATTGATCCGTCTCTTCAAATCTTCGCTGCTTATCTTTCACAACTACCCTCATTTCTTCTAAATTTTCATCCTGAAAATATAGTGCAAGTTTAAAATTTAGTTCCCTACGATTGCAATTGAAAAAGGTTACCATTTTTTCAATATATTGTTCAATAAAAACATCTTTCATTGTTTTATCTTTATTCTTTTTATTCTCACGTATCTCTTTAATTTCTTCACGCAATTCAGAGGTAGGAAGCTCTTGAGCCTTTTTTATCCAATCTTCTTTCTCATTGAATTCAGCCTGTTTAACAAGTGGTTTTATCATATTCAGTTTATCAAGTCCGATCTCTTTTGCAGAATGTTCATCCACATCGAGTTCACGAATGAAAAGGTCAAAATTACTAATAACTTTTGTGGCAAAGCTGCCATTCATATTAAATTCATTTTCCACAAATTCTTTAAAAGTCTTATAACCTTTGAATTTGTATAATTTGGTTCTGCGAATATCAGAAAGAAGCTGCCCTAACTGCACAAAATTTTCTTCCATATTCTGTTTTAAATTTGTAACTGCCTGAATCTTCTCATCGGGCGTCATATCAAAATTTGATTGTTCAAAACTCATTTTCCCTCTTAATTTATTGGATTATATATATTTTCTTCTGCCGGGAAATTTCCTTCTTTTACTTCCCTTGAGAATTTATTTATGCTATTTGGAATATCCTTACTTAACTGCGCATAATTCTTCACAAATTTAGGTTTGAAATCTGCCATCCCCAGAATATCATGATAGACAAGAACCTGACCATCAGTGAATTTACCGGCACCAATCCCAATTGTAGGAATGGAAAGTGCCTCACTGATCGTCCTGCCCAGCTTTTCCGGTATTCCTTCCAGAACCAGCATAAAAGCTCCCGCTTTTTCTATCTCTTTTGCCTGCGAAAGGATCTCATTAAATTCTATTTCTTTCTTTCCCTGTACCCGGTATCCGCCAAAAAAATTGATCGACTGGGGAGTTAGCCCCAGATGAGCTACAACCGGTATCTCACAATCCACAATTGCTCTTATAGCTTCAAGACGACTGGGTTTTCCGCCTTCCAATTTTACAGCATTTGCTCCGCCTTGCGTAATAAGAAGTGCAGCATTTTCCTTTGTCTCTTCAATGCTGAGATGATAGGTCATGAATGGCATATCGGCAACAATGAACGTTTCTTTTGCACCGCGTCTAACTGCTTTAGTATGATGAATAATATCTTCAAGAGTAACTTTAAGCGTATCCTCGTA
>JAUVKM010000262.1 GCA_030596265.1 Candidatus Cloacimonadota bacterium | reverse complement strand
ATTGATGTTAGTAGGTTGCCCCCACAGTCCGGACTCAGCAGGAAAAGGAGGTCTTTGACTTGGCTCGGGTGATATTCCTTCAATCGAATGGATAAGAGATGTTTCTTCACCGCATACAAAAGCTCCCGCACCTTGTTTGATCTCAAGGTCAAAATCAAAACCCTTACCAAGAATGTCTTTTCCTAATAATCCATATTCTCGTGCCTGCTCAATTGCTATTTCTAATCTACTGATGGCAAGCGGATATTCACTTCTGATATAAACAAAACCTTGATTGGCACCTATTGCCTTTGCCCCGATCAACATTCCTTCAATAACAGCATGTGGATCGGATTCGACGATACTTCTATCCATATAAGCACCAGGATCACCTTCGTCGGCGTTGCAAATTATATATTTAGTATCACTTTTTGAATTATGACAAATTTCCCACTTCAAGCCTGTTGGAAAACCTCCACCACCTCGACCTCTCAACCCGGAATTTTTTATCTCATTTAATATATCTTCAGAACTCATAGAGGTTAAAACTTTTATTAAGGCATTATATCCATCCCTGCCAATATAATCATCTATCTTTTCAGCATCGATCAATCCTTTATTCCTGAGAGCGATCAATCGCTGTTTGCTGAAAAATCCAATCTCATTCACGGTAGGAACCTGAATCTTTTCACCGGGTGGAGTATACATCATCTTTTTAACAGGTCTTCCCTTTAGGAAGTGTTCTTCCACCAAATAAGGGATGTCTTTAGGAGAAAGCAATTGATAAAATATACCGTCCGGCTGAACTACAACAATTGGACCTTGAGCGCAGAATCCCTGACAACCTGTACCAACAACTAGGATTTCTTTATCCAATTCTTGTTTTTTAATTTCTTCTTCCAACAGTGTTTTAACATCAAAAGCACCGCACGAAACACAAGCCGTTCCGGTACATACCATTAAATGAGTTCTATAAGCCATCTTTAGGGTTCCCTCTCACTTCCTATTGCAAGAGCATATTCTTCCACGATTTTTTTCTTAAGCACATGCTCTGAAAATATTTTTTTTATTTTATCTTCGGTTAGATCACCGTATTTCACTGGGGTTTCTCCTTTGAGTTCTACGGTAGCCATTGGTTCTCTGCTGCAAAAACCGGCACATCCGGAAGTTGTTACAATTATATCGTCCCTACCGGACTTTTCTACTATTTTGATAACAGTATCCATTATCGTTCTTGCTCCGGCAGCTATTCCACATGTTCCCATGTGAACAGTTATTTTTGCATTAGAAATTCCTTCGCGTAGAAGAGTTGCTTTTCTAACTTTTTTTCTTATGTCTTCGAGGTCTTTTATACTTAATTTAGGCATCTTGTTTTTCCTCCATAGACTTATATTGTTTAACAATCCTGGGGATATCTGCTCGTTTCAATTTTCCATGTACATCTTCATTAACTGTGATTACTGGTGCTAATCCGCAACAGCCAAAGCAACGTGCAGTTTCCAAAGTAAATTTCATATCTTTTGTAGTCTCTCCCACTTTTATACCAAGTTCATCTTCGAGAGCTTCTATAAGTCCTGGAGCTCCCTGTACATGACAGGCAGTTCCAATGCAAACAGTTATAATATGTTCTCCTCGCGGTTCAAGATGGAAGGCATTATAGAAAGTAGCTATTTGATATATTTTTGTTAAGGAAACATCGAGTTCCTGTGAAATATATTTCAGTATTTTTTCGGGAAGATATTTATATTCACTATTAATAGCTTGAAGTATTGGCATTAGATTGCCTTCTTTATCTCTAAGTTCTTCTAAAATGACATCTACTTTTACTTTATCATCAGGTTTGAGATATATAATTGTTTTTTCTATAGGATAAAGAGCAACCGTTACCGGACAATGTTGAGTACAAGCAGCACAACCAGTACATTTATCTTCATCTACATATCTGGGATGTTTTGTTACTTCTACTTTGAAATTCCCAGCATTTCCTGTTACTTTTTTCAATTCTGCATTGGTTATGATCTCAATATTCAAATGTCTCCCGCATTCAACTAATTTTGGAGACATCACACACATCGCACAATCATTTGTGGGGAATGTTTTATCCAACTGAGCCATTACTCCACCGATAGCAGGTGATTCTTCCAATAAATATACTTTATAACCTGAATCAGCTAAGTCCAGAGATGCTTGAATACCGGCAATACCTCCGCCGATAACCATTACAGAACCAACTTTTTTATTATCCATCAACTACAACTCCTCAATTTGAGAATCTTGCGAGAGAATTTCTATTTCATAGCAGAATTAATCTTCCGCTCGGTTCGAATTTTCTTTTTTATTGCAAAATCTTTTATCATATTTATTAATTTATTATCTTTATCTTTACTGTTACAAATAGTTTCTACATGATTTTGAACGTAACCTTTGTATAATGCTTCAGAATAAATTTGTTTACCAATAGAATTCCTGACAATAATACTAGTGTAACCATCTTCCGATCCTAAACCACCAGCCGATATATCAGCATAATCATTGGCAAAATCAGAACAGGCAAGACAAGCATCATGTGCAATTTGTTCAACTTCTTCCAATGGAATATAAATTATTAATCCCGACTTCATATGGAGAATCAATTTATCTTTAATATTCACTTTTTCAATATCTTCAATTTTAATATTGTGTTTCTTAGCAAAATCTTTTTTCATAAGATCTTCTAATGTAAAACATTGCATGCAGAATAATCCAATTGTGAATACTATCAAATGTGATGGGACAATATTCATAGCCTGCATTTTACGGATTGCTTTGATCTGGCAGGGTGTTCCCACCAGAGCTAATCTTTTCATATCTTTCTCTGCTGAGTCCTTAATCACTTTTATCACTGGGAAACAGGAAGAATAGACATTTCCCAATTCATCCAGATGAGTAGCTTCTGCCCAAAAAGATCCAGCAGCATTCAAAAGTTCAGTTCTGTTTTTTGCGATCATTGGAATTCTACCGCAGCTTTCTGTTCTTTTAGAGACAATAGCACCATCAATAAAATTATTTTCCAACATGTATAATAATAATGAACTTACAACCCCACCATCGGTAGCAACTTCTCTAACTTCAGCATCCATTGATCTAGCTGAAAAAATATCCTCCCAATTACCTATAGGATATTTCCAGTTATGTTTATCTTTTATTTCTTCTTCTAATTCTATTGTCTTAGGACAGATCAAATAACAGATTCCACCTTCCATACATTTATCTTTATCGGCATATTCAGGATAGCCGTCTTTACCGATTTTGAGAGCAGATATTCCATTAGCACTACAAAAAGAAACACAACCGCCACATCGGTTACACAGATTCTGATTAATTACTTCATTAAGCAGATTATCAAAACTTAATATTTTTTCTTGT
>JAUVKM010000184.1 GCA_030596265.1 Candidatus Cloacimonadota bacterium | reverse complement strand
AATGTGGTAACAATGAATGAATTGAAATATGGAATAATTGCCAAGAATGGAAAAGTAAATAATGCAATCTATCGTTGTTTTAAAATAATCTGTGAAGATGACGAAAGGAAATTTATGAAGAATTTTCGTGAACATGACGATACTCAAATTATGCATACGTTTAGAGAATTATTACTAGGTGCATTTCTTAAATCAAATGGTCTTAACGTCACGTACGATTACAGAATAGAAGATAAAAAACCGGATTGGTGTATCTTGAATGTTAGTTCAGATATTATTGGAATAGTAGAGTTAATCAATTTTCATATAGATAAAATTACTGAAAATGCCATCATAAAAAAACACAAAACTGGAGAACCTTTTTGTGCTTGGATTCCAACCAATAATAAACGTTTATATTCAAGCTTACAAGAAAAAGCAGATAAATACAAACATATTGCACAAAAGAAAAAAATCCCTTATGTTGTAGCGTTATTTTGTACAAACTCAGCTTGTTTGGATGCAGATGAAATTAATGAATGTCTTTTTAAAGATTATAATGGAGGTATTTATAAACATTGTGATTTTTTTAGTGGGCTTTTGTATTTTGAAGAGTCGGCTGGAGAATACAATTTCCACTATATACAGAATCCTAATGCAAAATATGCAATAGAACTACCATCTGGAAAATTTTAAGGGTTATTTACTCATGCAAATAATTCTTCCATCGAAACACTTATCACTTTATTCTCCGTAAATTTCGTATGTTTCCCAGGCAATAGTTTGTAAAAATAGCATTTCACTTTCTGTAATGTCAGGATCGTTTACATATATTGCTCCAACTGGAGTTTCATCCCACAAAAATGCGAAGAAAGTGCAGCAGGCAAGATAGGTTCCGTGAACGTTGGGATGATTACCGTCATCCATGAAAAGTTGTAATTCGGGATTTTGCTGACGAGAAAACTGCCATGCTCGTGCAACCGGAATAACGGGTGCATCAAGTTCATTCCCTATATAATTATATGCTGCTGATTGCTGCTCGATCATTTCATCGAATACACTTTCAAAGGGCCAACTGAAGAAAAATGCAGTTTGTGCTCCTGATTCGGTTATTACCGAATCCAGAAGTGTGGCATATTCATAAAAAAGCTCTGGATCGTTAACCGGACGGGAAGTCATTTCTTGTAAAATCACCATATCCCAGTTTCCACTTTCAATTTGTTGAATTGTAATTGGGCTATTAAAATGCTGCTCTAAAGTCCAACCGCCACCGGTAACACTCTCACATTCAATTGACAGTGTTGAGTCAATAGAGTTTGCAAGGTTCATTGTATGCATATCCACACCACCATTATAATATGTAATACTATTCCCAATAAAAAGAATCCTTCGCGGTATGTTCGGGAGAAGATTTCCCCAATCAACGATAATTTTTAAACTTCCGGTTAAAGGAACAAGTTCAAGTATGATTTCAACCGTTGTCGTTTCGCCTGCTATCACTTCTCCTGTTCCAGAGCCTATTGCAATAACATCATCACCATCAAAAACTTCTACATAGATCGTGTATATTCCAGGCTGAAGCTCGGAGAAAGTTCCGGAAGCCGTATTTGTAGAATCATCAATTGTCAGATATAAACTGCTTGTGAAATCATCTTTAGTAATTGTAACTCTAACCGCTGTTACATCAAATCCATTTTCAAATGCAGGTTGTAATGACATTGAAATCGGTAATTCACCAGTTTTCTGGATTTCTGTTCCAAATTGTTGACACCCGATAAACACAAATATTAGGGATATAAATATTAATTTAAATATTTTCAATTTTCCTCCATTTATAAAAAATATTATAATATGAAACCTGCTAATATACTAAATAGATAAAATATTAATTATTAATTTTTGTTAGAAGCTCTACCGCTACTTCTTCATCATCTTTGTGAATAAAAAATTCCACTTTTCCAATATCTGCGCCAAAAGCAAAACTGAACTGTCCTCCCAGGATGCTCTGCATATGTTCTCCTCTTACTATATATTCAATGCCAGCATTAATCAGGATTGATTTAATAATTGCCGTTAATCCCAAGTCGGAGCTTTCAAATATTTTCACGAAATCATGTTCTCCATCCTTCGGTTTATCAGGAAGTAAAAGTTCATTACAGTGAGGACAATGAGCTTTTAGAGTATCAATGATTTTATCACATTTAGGGCAATACATTCATTTCCGTAAGTAATGGTGAAATACTTTCATTGTTTTCAAAACAATATTTTTCTTTCTCAAAAACTTCAATACATGAATCAACAACATCAGAGTCATACAGAATACCACTATTCTGTTTGATCTCTCCCAATGCTCGCTCTATACCGAAGGCAGCTCTATAAGGGCGGTGGGATGCCATAGCTTCGACAACATCGGCAACCATGAGAATTTTTGCCTCTATTGAAATATCTTTTCCATTAAGTCCTTTAGGGTATCCCGTTCCATCGATTCTTTCATGATGTTGGAGTATAATATCGGCAATAGGCCAGGGAAAATCTATGTTGTGTAGAATGTCATATCCGGCTTGTGGATGGTTCTTGATCAGGTTAAATTCCGCTGGAGTAAGCCTGCGAGGCATACTGAGTATTTCAGCTGGAATTGAAATTTTTCCAACATCATGAATCATGCCAACCATGTAAATACCTTCCACTTGTTGCTCAGAAAGCTTCATGTGTTCCGCTATAGTTTTTGCTAACAGGGCTACTCTTCTTTGATGTCCTGCAGTGTAAGGATCTCGTGTCTCTATCATTAATTCTGTGGCATGAATGATCCCTGTGAGAGTTTGCTTTAATTTTTTCAATGTTTCTCTAAGATGATGCTCCGATTCTTTATGTTTTGTAATATCAATTCCAATACCTAAGATTCCTGTCACTTTTCCATTATCATCAAAACGAGGGCTTAATGTCATTCTACTCCAGAGTTTTTTTCTATCTTTAGTAATCTGCCTTAGCTCACATTCCGTTCCTTTTTTTGACGAGACAATAAGCTTTTTTGCAAGAAGTGCATTTCTCTTAGATTCAGCACCATCATATATCAGATTTATTTTTTTCTTACCAACAACTTCGCTGGACCCATAACCGAAAATATTCTCTGCTCCAGTATTCCAGTAAAGAATATTTTGATCTAAGTCAGTTGATATAATTGATACTGCAGAAGAGCTTTCAAGAATATCAGAAAGCAACTTATTTTTTTCATCTTCTCTCATGTGTTTAGGATTTTTCTGATTAGATTTCACAATACACTCCTACTTTTTCTTTTGAATCTCAACTCTATTTCTTCCCAGGTGTTTTGCTTTGTAAAGGATTTTATCTGCAGCTTTGAGAACTTTTTCCGGTTTTGTTTGATTTCCACCATATTCGGCAATGCCTATACTAACAGTGATAGTGACGGTCTTGCGATCTTTAGAAGCTGATTTTCCACGGCTTTTTGAAGTTGAAGATCTTCTTATAGGAGAGCGTACAATAAATTCTGTCGATTCAAGAATTATTCTGTATTCTTCCATGTAGGGTTTAGCTTCTCTAGATGTTTTACCTGGGAAAATTGTCGTGAATTCTTCACCTCCAAACCTAAATGATTTGGCACCACCACTAACGTCACTTAATTTAGCTGCAACCATTTTTAATACTTGATCACCGGTTTTATGTCCATATCTATCATTAAACTTCTTAAAATGATCTATATCCAACATTGCTATTGCATAATTTTTAGTTAGAGTGGATAAGGTCTCATTCAAACTTCTACGACCATGTAATCCTGTTAATTCATCAATATAAGCCATAGAAAATGATGCCTCAATTGTTGTGATGAGCAAAATAAGACCTGCAGTTGTAAAAAATAACATTAAAGATGGAACAGGATCACTTGAGCAAACTGCAAGGAACACAGAGATCGTTGCAAAAAGGTAACCACCGTTTCTTACATCACGACTACTCACAAATTTCAAGATCATTAAAACTAAAATTATGATAAAGGTAAATAGAGAAATTACGGGAATATTATTAATTATTGAAGTTTTTAAAAAAATTCCGTATAGATTTTGTGTAAAAACCAAAAAAGAAGCAGCTAAATTTGGGAATTCTGTATAGAATTGAGTAATAATTTTAGATTCCGGAAATTCAATTAAATAATACAGAAAGCGGATAATTCCAACCTCAGCCAATATGATTAACATGTAAATAAAAATTATTTTAAGCTTTTTCTTCTCGACGAAAGTGAAAAGAAAAATATTAATAGGTAATAAAAAAGAGATAATTCGTGGAATGATGAAATTAGAATCAATAATAGAATAACTTGCTGAAAGATTTAAAATAAAATAGCTAATCGTAAGAATAATTGTGCACAAGATCAAACCTGAATTATTTGAACGAGCTCCCAATATTATAACTATAACAAAAAGTACATAGGGAATAAGCGGTGAGATCAGGATGAAGGCAGTTAATTCATTATCAATGTCTGCATGAAAGAGCATTCTGTCCCATTGCCAGCCAATTAGCATCGATAAGATGATCAATAAGCTTGGAAATATTAATGGGGCAAATAATCTTTTAACATTATAATACAAAATTTTTCCCTATTATTTGCTCTGCATAATAATATCTTTATTATTCTTAGATAATTTTGATAAAACAAGTTCATATGAATCATCTATCATTTCTTTAATGATATCATCTGGAATTGTGTTATCCATGCTCACAGTATTCCAATGCTTCTTATTCATGTGATATCCGGGAGTAACGGCATTATATCTTTCTCGCAAACCTTCAGCAATAAATGGATCGCATTTTAGATTTATCCATATTGGATCGTTATCGATTGCGATCAATATAAACATTTTACCGCCAACTTTTATAACCATTGTAACATCATCAAAGGGAAAATCGATAGAAGCTCCTTTCTTTTGCAGGCAATATGCGCGAATTTCTTCCAAATTCATTATTCAATCTCTCTTTTAAAATATTTCATTAAAACAACACGAGAAATAAT
>JAUVKM010000270.1 GCA_030596265.1 Candidatus Cloacimonadota bacterium | reverse complement strand
ACTTTAATTAATCTGTTTCTAAATGCCTGTTGGGCAATTTGCTCTTTATCAATTTTGCAATAACCATAGTAATAGGCATCAAGATCTTGGAACATCCGCCTGATAGTTGAGTCAACAATTTTCTCAATACCGCCAATTTTTTTCTCATGCAAAATTATCTTATCCAATCCATCTTCAAATGTATCGAGAATCTTTCTTTTAATCCTCGATTCTTTCTCAGGGAATTCAGTTTTGCAGATTGGAATATATGGATGTTCAATGAATAAATTGTCTTTAGTATTTGTGATATCCGGATCGAGTGGTTTGGGATATTCAAGATCTGCCCAATATACTAGTTCAAATTGGAAATTGATATCATGATGACCAATATTATTTAGCCCGTCAAGAATAGCTGTTTTCCACCATTTTTCTAAAAGTTCTTTGGGTGGTTTGTTCTTTAGTCCATGAATACCAATTATTATATTTTTCATTTATTAACTATAACCTGAATTATCTTAATCGGTTTTTTAAGCTGCTTTGCATAATTCATTGTGTACTTTGTCCCTTCACATTCACCATCCCAAAAAGCAATTATTTCATCACATTCTTCTACGATCAATTTATCACGAATATGCTTTGCTTTGTCACCAAATTTTTTATATTCAGGTGGAAATTCCAGGAATTCTATTTCATTTTGTATTGCATATTTCTTAGCGAGCGTATCCGTTCCGGGCGCTCCGCCACTGATGATTAACTCAATATTAGGAATCTTTTTCAGGGTGGTTGAGAGAAAGTTAAAATCTGTGAATTTCTTAGTTCCAATAACCGCCATTTTCATTTCAATAAAAGCATCTTCTTGGTTTTAATTGTTTTACCATTTACATTTAAATTATAAAAATATACTCCTGTACTAACCCGTTTACCCGAATCATTTGTGCCATTCCAAATAGCAGTGTTTATGCCCATCTCACAAGTGTGATCTATAAGTGTTTTAACCTTTTGTCCTTTAATGTTATAGACTATAAGCTCAACTTTGCTTTCTTGTGGAATAGAGAATAGAATTGTTGTTTTAGGATTGAAGGGATTTGGGAAATTGTTATATAGTTTCATAACATCAACCATAATTACAATAGCTGAAACATTAATAACTGTTCTTGATGGAATTGCATTGGAATATATTGAGATTTCTCCTTCTATCAAACCATTATCTAAAGGTCGACATGCTATCCAGAAAGAGATGTCAGAATCTGCCAGAAGGTCAATAGTTCCAATCTGATCAGTATACTGGTCTTCTACGTTTTTCTTTAATAGGAAATGCTCGGATGCTTCAATGCTTGATATAAGTATATCTTCTTCACTAATATTTGAAATTATTATCTGGATACCTTCTGTTGTTAAATTGAAAGGGATCTCTCCGAAATTGATATCATCTTGATCTAACATAAAATCCCTATACTCATAAAAGCCAATATCATAATTATCTTCAATGCTATTGTATCCCAGTAATTCATTGATCGGTAAATTAAGAGATGGGACAATCCAATCCGATGGAGTCCCCGCATTTATACATGGAGATTCTGATTGAAGATGGAAATTACCATCTTCAGGATCAATAAAAAGAGGATCGTCTTCGATATTGCCTTCCAGCCAGAATAAATTATTGATATTTCCATGCATATCGATACCATTTATTCCATTCTGTATGCAATTATAGCTTATACTTAATACACAATCTGAAGAATATACACCAAATTCTTTATCGTTAAACTCAAAGTCATTCCAAAAAATCGAATTAATTGATTCAACATAAGAATTATTGTATATTTCCAAAGTCTGAAAATCACTTATAGTGTTTTTAGATATTACGGTATTAATAATATATAGATAAGAAGAATTGCAAGTTATTAAACTACCAAAACATTCGAAATCATTATTGTGTTCAATTAGACAATTAATAAATTTAATATCATCGCAACTATATAAATGTATTACGCCTCCTCCATTACCAACAAATATGCAATTTATTAATTCCAAATCACTATTAGATGCAAACAATGCCATACCGATTGGACCATCACCACCAGATAAACCAATATTATTGATAAATGAACAATTCAAGATTTGAAGCGAAGTATTTTTTAATTTCATCCCAGCTCCAGAACAACAATTTGGTCCAGAAGGAGCCTGGTTAGCATTATCCTTGATTACACAATTATTAAAATATATAGAACTATAATTATTCACATATACTGCGTGTCCCCATACTCTTTCAATTTTGCAAAAAACAAATTTAGAGGAATCATTAGTTGTTAGTGTATTATCAAATTTTATCCCTTTCCACCAGTAATTTGAATCTTTTGAAGTGAAACATATTGTATCCTGCTGGGTACCTTCAGCTAAGATTCTACCTTGAATATTTAAAGAGAAACTATCCATAATTTTCACATTTGTACCTGGAGTTATGGTTAAGGTTATACCATTATCTACGATGATATCTCCTGTAACCTTTATAATATCAGAATCCCAAATCGTATCTTCAGAAATATTACCATAAACAACCGGATAAATATCACCAATCCCGGTAACTCCGACTGTGCTAATATTTTCATCCGGATCATTAGAATTAATTGTAATATTACCAGAATAAATAATCGCAGAAGTGGGATTAAAAATTATATTAATGGTCTCTATACTGTCAGGTTCTATTACAAATTGATCAATAGATGAATTGTATTCTAGGTCATTTTCTCTTTTTATTAAGAAACCTTCAGGTGCAATAATGGAGGTTATTTCCAGATCAACAAAACCTATGTTAGAAATAATAAAGTTTTTTTCTAATGAGAAACTATCAATTGTACACAGATAAAAATCAAAATTGCGTGGATTAACATAGATATCCGGAATCTGGTCCGGTTCACCCAGGAATTCATAAGCACCAATATCAATTCTTGGCTCATTTCCCTGAAATACTCTTTGATTTCCTGCCAGATCAAATTCGGGTAAATATAAACCTGTTGTGTCGGGTGTACCATGGTTAATACACATTGAATTAGATTGTAACGACCAATCAGCTTCTATAGCACTATAATTCACTCCAGTTCCCATGGTTGGATTAACAAAATATGGTTCAGTACTTATACACCCTAAACCTGCAAATGATGATAAATTATCAGAGAAAGCACAATATGTTAGATTTAATGATATATTCGATTCAACAGAACCAGGCAGATTCCCAGACAATAGATTATTTGTTCCAG
>JAUVKM010000116.1 GCA_030596265.1 Candidatus Cloacimonadota bacterium | reverse complement strand
GCAACTCCTTCGTCCCAGCCTTTGATAACTCTTCCCATTCCTAAAACAAAGGTGAATGGTTGATCTCTTTTCACAGAGGAATCGAAAATAGTTCCATCTTCAAGATAACCTGTGTAATGTACATTCACAGTATTTCCAGCGGCAGCTTTAATGCCAGCACCTTCCGTAACTAAAATATATTCCAGCCCGGATTCTGTTTTGGAACTTACTTTCCCTTTAATGTCAAATTCTTCGATCTTAACCACAGGCATAACTTCCAGCAACTCAACCTCAAAAATTAAAGTAGCATTAGGAGGAATTACACCGCCTGCACCTCGTTCTCCATATCCCAGATGCGGTGGGATCTTCAAAGTAGCTTTATCACCAACGTGAAGTAATGTGAATCCTTCATCCCAACCCTTGATCACCATTTCTGCTCCAAGTTCAAATGTAAAAGGTTCATTTCTATCTAAGGAACTATCAAATTTAGTTCCATCTTCAAGTTTTCCAGTATAATGTACTTTTACCCTGCTTCCTGCAGTTGCCAGTACTCCTCTTCCTTTCTCAGTAATCACATATTCCAATCCGGAATTTGTTTTTGTGTAACTCATCTCTTCTCCTTTGGGAACACCAAATAAATTTATCGAAACAAGTGTTGCAATAATAATCAGCATCATTATTTTTTTCATTTTTCTTCTCCTTTTATAATTATAGCTCTTCTATTCATTAAATGTTTTTATTTTGAAATATCCATTTTTGAAATTAATATCTTCAATTTGCACAATTTTTAATTTATCATTCAAAAATTGCTGCAAGAAAAAAGTGATTGTCGGGTGCTCGAACTGCAAATATTTAAGGTTTGGTAACTTCTTAAAACGCAAATATCTATCTACTATCCAGTTTGTTTGCACTTCCAGAAATAACATACCATTATGGTAATCTTTATAAATGATCTCCAAATCTATATTTGTTGATATTGGATTTTCATTTTTATATCGAAATTTTATACGTTCACCTAATATCTCAATATTTGAAACAGAGTCAGGGATCATTTCATTTGCAATACATATATCAACAATTTCCGAGATAGTAATTCTGATTTCAGCCATGATCTGCTCCTTTACAAAATTTATAATATTTTTAAGCAAAAAAAATTGAAGATGTTAATATTGCAAGAAAATAATCTTTAAATTTTTGGATTAATCCTTTTAGTATAATAAATAATATCTTTGTGCTCAAGATACTCTTTATCTATAAAAAATTTCGTCGAAAGATCATTCCAATCTTCTATTAAACAGGCAAATATATTTATATTGTTAGAAAGAAAAAAATCTTCAGATTTTTTCATTAAAGAAGAAGCAATACCCATTCCTCTGAATTGGGGTAGAACGGCAAGCCGATTGACCCAGCCTTTGCGTCCATTGTGGCTTGCTATAATTGCACCTACAAGCTTTCCTGTTATCTCAGCAACATAGAAACGGTTATTATCTAATTGTAACTGTTTCTTTATATTATCTTCTGAGTCTCGACCTTCAGGTTTATATGGAAGAGATGATTTTACCCATATATTTATCAAGGATTCATATTCAGATGGTTTTAAAACTCGTATAGTAACTTCTATGTTTTCCATTAATCCTCTTATCCTGAAAGTAATTCACATGCTTCGTTAATGGTAATTACCTCAAGATGATTATCACTTATAAATTTCATTATTTTATGAAAATCATCCGGCTTACAATTACATGGATGTCCAGCAGTTTCTTCCATCACTCTGTGGAAACCTATTATTATCAAACATTCATTATTTTCTACAGCTTGCAGAATTCTGGCTTCTGCAGTTTCAGCAGAATAACATGATAGATAAGGGTAATAACCCAAGTCTGTGCGATCTATTGGTGCATATGTAGTAATATTTAAACTTGTTCTAACATTTTGATAATATTGAAGAATTATATCATAATGTTCCTGACTTGCTTTTCCGCTTGGAAGGGCAAAAGTAGAATGACTTAAACCATGATCAATAAGGTTTAACCAATCTTGATGGATCTCATATTCAACTATTTCTATTGGCACTGTAGGAAGTGTAATGTGATGAAGGGTATGCCCGGCAGTTTCCCAACCATGTTCAAATTCTAATTCTTCTACCTGTAACCATGTTAAACTAATTTCATTGCCAATAATTCCTGTATTGATCACGTTTGTAGCTCTAAATCCAAATTCTTCCATGATTGGAAGAGCGGTATAATAAATGCTTTTGTGTCCATCATCAAAAGTTATGATAACGTATGTTTTATCTGATCTAAACCCAGTTGTTACTTCACAGCTTAACAGCAGGAGTACAATAAATAAACTAATCCATTTCATATTCAATTATTGTTTGGAAGCCAATGATATAATAATCATCTCCCAGAGAAGGATTAAAATAACTTAAGTTTGAAGCTAATGACCAATAAGGCAATATATTATAAGAATTAATTAGATTTATTTCTCTATCAAAACCCATTTCTGAATTCCAATATTTATATAAAATTGTGTTTGTGGTTTTTCCAAGTACAAATTCTATAAAAGAAGTTGATTGCCATTCTTTATCAGTATCCCAATCATAGATAGTATAAAGATAATTAGTTCCAATATTAATACTTGAATGAGGGCAGAAAATTATTTCCGACAGGTCTACAAATTTTTCATGAGATGGTCTAGCGGAGTTAGTAGAAGTAAGATTTTCATAAACTGATGAATTGTATATTTTAAATTTTCCCAGTTTAGAGGTTAATTCAAATCCTGCAGCGTGCATTGGATAATTAAAAATTCTATCGCGTTTACAGTAAAGATAATAAAGATCAAAATGGTGATCTGTGTTAGAATATCCTAATGAGAATTTACCAATAGCACTATTAAAGGAATTTCCTCCTATCATTCCTGATAAATTGAAGTTCCCAAAATACCGGATTGACTCAAAACCTCGGAATTTATAATCTTCAATAACAGGTTTATCGTAATATGAGGAATACAGATTCTTAATGAAAATCTCTGATCCATTACCTATCTCGAGCTGGTCAAATTTATAAATGAAATCCCAGTTATTTTTATGAAATACAATTCCAGTGCTTTCCAATTCCAGTTGTTCTGAGAATAATACTTTTCTATAAGTAAGATCAAACCAGATATTTACATTATCTTCTATTTTAAAGTTCCAACCGGCTTTGAAAATGTTTTTTTCCAGATAACTATTTTGGTTATCATCCTGATATGGGTGGTAATCTGTTCCGAGGAAAGAATGAAATTGATAATGGAATGAACTAGCATCAAAAAATTCGATAAAATTAAAAGAATAAATATTAACACAAATAATAAATAGAATAATAACCATATTTTTTTTCATTACAAACTCCGCGTTATTTCAAATGTTTAGACGCAAATCGGAAGACACGATTAAAACTTTTATCTACTTCCTTTTCAAGTTTTTTAGTAGGCGGGAACGGAATTACATGATCATAATTGTAATTGAAATCCATCACTTTTACTCTTGTTGGAATTTTATTATCGGAGCCCTTAAGTGTATTCAAAACTTCTGAAGGTGGAACCACGAAATCCTTTTTAAGAGCGATAGCAGATATCTGTTTATGGAGTTCCTTAAAACGTTTTTCTCTGAAGTTCTGCATTTTATGGAATTCCAACATGCTTTTAAAATATTTACCGACAGGATGGAGATCACTGAAATAATGTTTTAATCTATCATCTTTCTTTAGCTCTGCTTCCAATCGTTCAATGTAGAAGGAATAAACAGAAATATTGGCTTCACTATCTAATATGTATTTTGAGGCTGCATTCATTCTATTAAGGGTAGGTCCGCCACAGAAATGGAACAATTTAGATTTTGAAAGATAGCTATATGAGTTTGTTAGAAAGAGAATGTTTGCCAAAAATGATCCGATAGAATAGGCAAAAAAATCTATAGATGATTTCTTCTTTATTTGTGGATGCAAACCAGATTTGATCACATGGATCAGTTGCATTACATCGTAAAATGATTGAAGACCAGACCATAAGAATCTTTGTGGATGGAATTGCAGTCTGGCACTAAGTGCAATATTGGCAAAAGATGAGTTTGCAACATTTGGAAAGATTTCCTTCCTCTCCTTATTTGCTGTTCTCAAGAATCTTGGATCTATCCATTTAGCCGGAGTTCTATTCATATGAAAAGCAATAGGGAAGAGTACGATCTGTTTTTCGGTTTGTTCCATTAATTTATAAGCCCAGGGAAGATATTTGCTCCAATCTTTCTCGTTAAGACCATGTAATAGGATTATTGTGCCATTAGTTTTAACTTTCCTTATTCTATCTTTCCCCGTTTTTTTATTTTTTTTAATCTCTATTGGGGTTAGAATGCTGTAATTAAAATTTACATTTTCTTTAATTTTAGAATCAGGAGTTTCGATAATTTCATTCAAGTGAGGTGCATCTAATTTACTTGTGAGATCATAAGTGGTATTGAATTTAATATTATGTTCATTACACTGATACGACTCTTCACCCGGTAAAAGTTTATGACTAAATGATTCAAATGGAATATTTATTACGCGTGTTCCTAGTTCAGGAATATCAATCTTTTTATCTGTTAAATTAAATCTATTTTTTAATAAATTATAAATTTCTAAATAAGTCATTTTGTCTCCAAGATCATTAGAAAATTAGTTTTGTTAGTAACGAATTAACCAGTGTGATAAGTAATGCTGCAATAGTTGCTGTGAAGCAACCTCTCAATTTAAATTTGGGTACAAGTTTAGAAACAATAAGCAGACAGAATCCATTAACAAAAAATGTAAACAAACCAAAAGTAATAAATGTGATTGGAAATGAGATGAAATCAAGAACAGGCTTTATAGTTATGTTAACCAATGCCAAAACAAGAGCTGCCACAATAGCTGCAAAGAAATTATCTATTACAAAAAGTCCAGTAAGACGTCCAACTGCATAGATCGAGAAAGAAAGAATTAAGAATTTTAGTATTACATCCTGCATGATCAGGTCATTACCATTCTCTTAATTTGAGAATTTCCTTAAAAAGGCTGGAATTTCCATTTGTTTATCCGGGAATACACTGGTTTTTTCATCAGTTCTTCTATTCAAGTTCAAAGAGTCAGAATTTCTTATTCTTTGTAGAGTACGTCCAATATCTTCCGAATCATCTTCTTTATCATGGATTATCGTTTCACGTTCGTATACGGTTGTATTAGGTGTATCAAGTCCGGTAGTGATCAGGGTTACTTTGATCTTTCCTTCCATCGCATCATCTATAATAATTCCAGTAATAATATCTCCGTCATCACCTGTTTGTTTAACGATTTCATTTGTAATTAGCTCAAACTCATCCATTTTAAAATCTTTACCGGCAGTTATATTAATCAGAACACCTTTGGCATTTTCTATTGGAATATCGGAAAGCAGGGGATTATTCATAGCTTTCTGAGCTGCATCTACAGCTCTTTGATCTCCATCTCCTTCGCCAGAACCCATCATAGCAAGACCACGATTTTTCATTACAGTTTGCACATCTGCAAAATCTACATTCATGTAACCGCTGAAATGAATAATATCAGAAATAGCTTTTGCGGCTTCATAAAGAACATTGTCAGCTTTTGTAAAGGCGTCGATAACAGTCATATCAGGGAATATTTCAGTGAGTTTTTCGTTTGGGATCACGATAAGAGTATCAACATTCTCACGAAGTTTTTTTATTCCATTCTCAGCGTTGATCATACGTTTCTTGCCTTCACTTCTAAAAGGTCTGCTCACAATACCAATTGTTAATATTCCCATCTCACGGGCAAGTGCGGCAATAACAGGTGTTGCACCAGTTCCTGTCCCTCCACCCATTCCAGCTGCAATAAAAAGTAGATCAGTACCCTTTAAATTGTTTTTAATATCTTCTCGAGATTCTTCTGCTGCTTTACGACCTTTATCCGGATTTGCTCCTGCACCAAGCCCTTTTGTTAATTCTCTTCCAAGTTGAAGTTTGACTTTAGCTTTTGACTTTTTCAAATCAATTATATTAGTATTTGCAACGACAAATTCTAAACCGTGCAGGTTATATCCGATCATAGTGCCAATGGCATTACCGCCAGCACCACCAACACCAATGATTTTTATATGTGTACCAAAAGGTATTTCATCATGATTCAGGTCTAATTCTAACATATAGCCTCCGAAAATATACTAATTTATATTCTAAAAATAATCTTTAAATATCTCTTTAATTTTATTCCAAAAATTTGCAAATGAATTGCCTATTTTTATACTGCTTATTTTATCATCTCTACTCTGAAGTTCATCATAAACGTAATAAAGTATGCCTACGCTTGTTGAGTATTTTGGGTTTTCCAGTCTCTCGGTAGGTCCGGCTAAATCGGTTAGATTTGGATAACCGATCTTGGTTGGCATATTAAATATTTGGTCGGCAAGTGTAGAGCTATTTCTTAGAAGAGAAGCACCACCTGTAAGTACAAGCCCGGCAGTAATTAGATTAAGGTCATGGTGTTCACTTAGAATTCTATAAGCACCTTCAAATATTTCTCGCATTCTGGCTTCAATAATTTCTGTCATATATTTTAATTTCTTCTTTTTTGGTTCTCTGCCGCCAATCCCTTCGATCTCTATAAGCTTATCATCAGGGATCTGCCCTGAAAGCGAATTACCTAATTCTATCTTGAGTTTTTCTGCATTATAAGGTGAAGTATGCAGTCCGACAGAAAGATCATGCGTAATGTTCTTACCGCCAATTGGAAGAACAGCACTGAATCTTATACTGTCTTTAAAGAATATTGCAATATCAGTTGTTCCACCACCAATATCAATAATAATGGAACCCA